>DATLQY010000930.1:0-7303 GCA_035534975.1 Pirellulales bacterium | reverse complement strand
GCCCAGGGCGGGCGCTGGCCGTAAGCCGTCGCCGCCGGCAAGGTACAACAAACCACGGCCAGCAAAGCGTTCCAGGCCCCGTACCGCACCATGAAACCGCTTCCCATTGGGCACCTCAGTTGCGTTTCTTCTCGTACCGTGCTCGGCCGCTGGCCGCCCTCGATGGCCGCAATGGCGATTGTAGACTACGTTGCCACTCGACGCCAAGCATCAGCACGTTGAGGTAGCGGGGTATCGGATGCACCTGTTACCCCACTACCCACGCTGATGCCCGAACCAATGCCGAACATTCCCACGCGGTCGCCTTTCGACAAATCGAAAGCCACGTGACCGGCCAGGAGTTGAACCTGGGATCGCCGGAACCAATGCGCGGCAAGCACGCAGGCCAGAGCCTCGGCCCCGCTTGTCCGGCAGCGGAGGGCCGGGGAATCGAACCCCGAGAGCTCAATCGCTCAACTGCTTTCCAGACAGCCGCGGCAAACCAACAGCCGCCAGCCCTCCCAATGAACTGTGCCCCAAGAGGCGCCGGCGGGAGTCGAACCCGCCTGGCCAGCTTGGAAAGCTGGGACGTCTGCCGATCGGCCAAGGGCACGTAAGGCGGGATGGGGGGATACGAAGGAGATAGGGGGACCGCTTTTCCGTAAGGCGGAAGGAGAGGGAGTCGAACCCCCAAGGCTCATCGCTCGTCCCGACCACCGCTGCGCGGCGGTGCCCGCGGGCCGGGTGCCGCCGCCAATCGGCTTGTCCTTCCACATCGAGCAGCGCTCGAATCCTCGTCTGCGGCTCTTCAGGCCGCCGCTAAACCATCTCAGCTACCAATCCAAAAAACCAACGAAAAAGGCCCGGTGTCGTTGTGACACCGGGCCTTGAAGAGCCTTGCTTTGCCTTGGGGGCCGAGCGTCACAAGCGCAACGGGTGCGCAGCCCGCCGCTGGGAACACTGCGCGGAGAGCGAATTCGCCGGTTGACCAGCGAAATAGCACGTCCCTCTGCGTTCGTTCGATATGCTCAGACGTAAGGAAGTCATGGTTGGGCCTGGAAGGCGGTTGAACTTCTGGGAGAACCGGCACGACCGGAACACGGGACCGACTGTGCTCGATTCTAGGGCGTCACGTGTACTGGTTCAACGACAACCATCCCGATCGTTTTGACGCCAGGATATCGTCTGCGCGTTCGTTTCCAACCCCTTTAACGGTGTATGCCCTCCTGAAGCCGTTTTTCTGGCAAAGCACGTGCCGGAAAGCGCACCCGCCACAACTAATTGAATGGCACCGCTTTTGCTCCTGGTCGAGGCAGAGACTTGTTTCGGCACCATATTACCGGAGGGTGAAGGGTGTCAACGACGCGCTGGTGTACGATCAAAGCCGTCTTGGTCGCTTCCAATCTGGTAGCGCTGTTTGTGGGTCGCTGTGCCCTGGCATCCCCGGCCAATGCGCCCGACGCCCCAGCGAAGGTCGACGTTTCCCCAATCGCCAAGGACGACCAGATCGAAGCGCGGCTAACGAGAATCCTCCAGGCAACGGATTGGTTCGAAGAACCTCAAGTCGATGTGGATCAAGGGGTCGTGTTCCTCAAGGGTCGCACGGCTCGCGATGAATCGAAGCAATGGGCCGGCTCGCTGGCCGGCAAGACCGAGGATGTCGTGGCCGTCGTTAATCAGATCGAGGTCGTCAAGCGGCCCGCCCTGGCCCAGATCGAGGAACTCGGCGAGGCGGCGTTTCGGTTCTCTCCGTTTGCCGTACTGGCGGCGCTTGTGATGGGGTTGACGTGGTTCGCGTCGAAGCTGACGGTGCGAGTCAGCTCGCACGTGCTCCGGCAACGGTTGCGTAACAATTTGCTTGTCGAAGTCGGTTCTCGGACCCTGGCGATACCCGTGTTTCTGTTGGGTGTGTACCTTGTATTGCAGATCTGCGGATTGACGAAAATCGCCCTGACCGTGGCCGGCGGGACCGGCCTGGCCGGGCTCGTCATCGGGATTGCCTTCCGCGACATCCTCGAAAACTTCTTGGCCAGCATTCTGATCAGCGTTCAGCATCCGTTTCTGGTGGGCGATTTGATCCAGGTCGAGGACAAAATCGGCTTCGTGCAACGAGTGACGACCCGCGGCACGGTGCTGATCGCCTATGACGGCACTTACATCCAGGTGCCGAATTCCACGATCTACAAATCGACGATTCACAATTTCACGGCCAATCCCAAGATGCGTCAGGAGTTCGTCGTTGGTATCGGTATTTTGGACCCGGTCGATTTGGCCCAGGAGGTCGCGGTGAAGGTGCTGCGAGGACACCCGGCCATCCTTCAAGATCCCGAGCCGATCGTGCTCGTCGATTCCATCGCCGGAGGCAGCGTCAACCTCAAAGTCTATTTTTGGGTCGACGCCACGCGCTACAGCGATCTCAAGGTCCGCTCCTCGGCCATCCGTCTGGTCAAGACCGCCTTACAGGACGCGAAGATGCTCACGCCCGATGGAATGCAGCAATTGATGTTTCCCAAGGGCATTGCGGTACAACTTATCGATCCGGAGGTCCGCCGCCAGTGCGAGGCGGCGCCGGCCGTGGCGCGCCATGAAGCAACCGAGCCCTGCGCGTCATCGCCGCGCCTCTCAAAAAAGTCGACCGCGGTGGCGACGGCCGCCGAGGGTGGATTGGAAAGCGACGTCGAGGACTTACACGCCCAGGCCGAGGAATCTCCATTGCCGGACCAGGGAGAGAACCTGCTGGTCCATTCAGAGAGCGCCGTTAGCGCGAACGGAACGAATGGGATGAGGTGAATGGAAAAGTGAAACGGCACGTCGTTTGGTCTTTTGACTTGCGGTTGCTCGGGGAGGCGGCGCCGGGTCGGAGGGTGGCAGGTAGCCGCTATATTATTGTCTCCGGCAGCTTGCCACGCTAAGGGTCGTAAACGACTGCGACGTTTCAGGCGCTGATGGGCGGTGCCCACCCTACGCGACTTCATTCCCTTGCGACGTGGCAGCCGACACACGTCGCAGTCAGCGCCTGGGGGTTGATTCGGTGGTTGTCGTCGCGAAAGGGGGCCAGTTCCGCGTGGCACTCTCGGCAATCGGCGCCTCTCGCCAGTACGAGCCGATGCACCTGCTCGAAATGCCAAAACCCCGGCTGGGCATGTGCCAACTGAGCGGGGATGTCGTGGCAGTCGGCGCAATGCGTGACCTCCGATTTTTTTTCCTCCTTCGGACGATTCAATCCGGCCAGCACCGAGCGGGCCGCCACCCGGCCGGTGAGGATGCATGGACCCAAAAACGTTCCCTCTAGCGCCGCCTTTCCGTTGATGCCGGCCAGGCCGGTCAACTCGCCAACCGCATACAGCCCGGCGATCGGCTGCTTTCGCTTGTCGAGCACCCGACAATCCAGATCGATCGCCACACCTCCCATGCTCTTGCGGGTCAAGGGAAAGGTTTGCATGGCGTAGAACGGCGGAGTCGCAATCGCCGGCGACGCCTGGTTGGAATACGCCGGCCGATCGGGACCAAACCGGTGGAAATCGTCGTCCCTGCCGTTTTCGACCATTTGGTTGTAGCGCTCGATCGTCTCGACCAAATTCTTGGCGGGCAGCCCGGCTTTCTGGGCCAACTTGCCGAGCGTGCCGGCTGATTTCACCAGGTCGGGGTTGCCGAGAATGTGCTTTTCCACTTGCTTGAAATCCGTCCAATCCGTGCCCGACACCACAAAAAACGGCTTGCTGGCTTCGTCGAAAATGAACCAGAGCGTGGCCCGTTCCTGCGCGAGCAAGGCGGGCATGACTTCTTTGGCCCAACCGTGCAGATTGGCGAATCGGCGGCCTTCGGCGTTGACGATGATGCCGTACATGTTGGCCGCGTTCAGTCCACGGTTGGCGCCGGGGTAGCGAGGATCGGGAATGCCGGTGAAGTAATTCCACTGGTGGTCCATTTTCACCAGGTCCGCGCCGGCCGATTCCGCCAGGCGGTGGCCGAGGCCGATTGAATTCCGGCCGGAACCGACCAGAATCCGTTCGGGAAAGCGGAACTTCGCCGGCCAGTACTCGCGCACCATGTCAAGGTTGCTCTGAAAGCCCCCTGTGGCCAGGATCACAGCCCCCGCATGAATCGTCAGTTCCTCTTCGCTACGCACGTTTCGCGCCCGCACACCAGTCACGCGGCCGTTTTCCGTCAGAAGGAGTTCGACTTGGGTGTTCCACACGAAGCGAATTTCGGCCATTTCCAGACATGCCCGATAAATCGGCGTCACCAGCCCGATACCGCGTCCGGCGGGCTGATGTTCGCGATCGACGGAGTTGCCCGGCGCGGCGCCCACACTCTCGAAGCGGACCCCCAATTCGCTCACCCAGTCGTAAACCTCGCGCCGGGAGTTCTCGACATAATAGCGGACCCAGGCCGGGTCGGCGTCGTCGCCGAATTCGATGATGTCGCGGAACGCCAGGTCAGGCGCGTCGTGAAGACCGGCCGCTTCTTGGACAGGGCTTCCGACGATGCTCAGGCTGCCTTGCGACATGACGGCGTGCCCGCCGAACACCGACGACATGTCGATCACGGTCACCGCCGCGCCTCCGCGGGCCAGTTCCAAAGCCGCCGACAATCCTGAGATGCCGGCCCCGACCACGATCGCGTCGGGAACCACGACGGGGCGTCCCGGCAGGGGCGTTTCGCCGGGCCGTTCGACGTCGATTTCGGTTGGCGACGGTTTGGGCCGGTTGGAGTCGGCTGGTGGCTCCGCTTCCTTTGAAGCTCGGCAGCCGGCGAGCGATTGAATCGCGAGCAAGACCAGAGTCGCCGAAGCGCGTGCGATTGACCGGCGGAGCACTGGCGAGTGGGGTTTCACGAGCGAGTCCCGAGGTCGATTGGCAAACGCGGTAACACGCAAAACGGCGATCGTGGTATCATATACCACACGCGGCTTGGGGTAAGACAATTGGCCTTGACGGAGATTGCCGCCGTGGAGCCGATGATCGACGCGGGGAAAGGTGCCATCGGATTCGCAGCCCGGATCATACGTGCCATCCTCGCGGGCAGCCTACGGTTTTTTCAACAGCTCCTCGGCCTCATGGCACAGTAGCCTGGCTTGCAGGCAGTTGATCCAGTCCACGGCAGCAAATGTCCGGCCCGTCGCAGGATCGGGCATTTTTGCGACGATCGCTTGCGCCCGGGCCAGCGCCGACTCGGCTTCCTTGGCCCGGCCGAGGCGGTGATTTGCCATGGCCATCACGGCGAACTTGATGGCATCCCAGGGCATGCCGTTCGTCTGGGGGTTGGATTGCTGCATCCATTTCACCGCGGCCTGATGCCGCTCGGCACGGTACTCGGCCAGGCCCTTGGCCATGGCGATGTTTAATTGGACCGTCAAAGGCCAGATGGTCAGTGGGTGGGCCCTACTAAAACCCTGCAGCGTGCGGCTACATGCTGGCAAGGAATGAGCGAAGAGTCAGGCAAGCAGTTCGCTGACGACACGGCCCTCCGAAAGGCGCATGGGTCGACCCGCGCGGTCAGGGATCGTGGTTTGGTCCGGGTCGAAGCCGAGCAGGTGGTAGGCGGTTGCCAAGATGTCATTGGGGTGGGTTACGTGGCTAACCGGGTAGGCCCCATTGCGGTCGGTCGCCCCGACGACCTGGCCCGTCCTGATGCCTGCACCGAAGAACATTCCCCAATAGGCGCCGGCCCAATGCTCTCGTCCACCCCCTTCACTTCGAGTGATGGTGGGCGTCCGGCCATGCTCGCTGATCACCATGACCAGGGTTTCGTCCAGGAGGCTCCGTGATTCCATGTCGTCGAGAAACGCGGGCAGGATTTGGTCCAACTTAGGACAAAGGCCGTGCTTCAGCCGAGGATGATGGTTGTGGTGCGTGTCCCAGGCGGCGTTGTTGTCGGTCCAGGTGTCCCAAAAAACCGTGACCACCTTGACGCCGCTCTCGATCAGCCGTCGCGCCGCCAGCGCCGACTGGCCGAACATCGTCAGCCCGTACTTCTCCCGAATCTGACGAGGCTCTTGCGTCACGTCGAGGACACTCGCCAAATTTGGGTTAGTAATCATGGCCAACGCGAGCTCGCGATAGGGGTCGAAACCGAAGCGATCGCGTCCCGGTTCCAAGGCACCCTGGCCGGCTAAGGATCGCACCAACTGCAGCCGGGCATCCAGGCGTGACTGTGGTACTTCGTCTGGCAGAATGGTCCCGTCGAAGGCAAAGTGGCTGTCGTTGGTCATGCCGTCCCAGGGATCGAATCGAGTCACAATCGGCTGAACGCCCTTGATCGACGGCGAGCCGATCTCCAGTGCACCTCGGCCGATAAAGGCTGGACTCACCGGGTTGAACTCGCGGCCGAGCCAGGCTGCGTGGTGCTGCCATCGTCGCGGATCGGTCTTCTGGTTCAACGGCCACGGCAAAACCATGTTGACCGGGATACCCGTCGCCTCAATGCCGATCCCCCGCTGTTTCCAGAGGTACTCAAGGACGGACCCGAAGTAGGGCTGGTGCCTGGCGTCGTTGCCGTTCGCCTCGATCTCGGGGGTCGAGTCTCGCAGCCCGGACAGGGCGACGGAGACCGCGTGGTTGTTCGAAGAATGACTCATCGAACGCAGTAAGCAGACTCGGTGCAGGTTTTTGGCGATGTTGGGCAAGAGCTCGCTCGCCGCAATGCCCGGAATGCTGGTGGCGATGGTCTTGAAGTCGCCTCGCACCTCAACGGGAGCGTCGGGCTTCGGATCCAGCGTATCCATCTGACTGGGGGCACCGTAGAGGAAGAGCACAACCACGGATTTGGCTTTCCCGAACGATAAGTCGCGGCGTGGCCCGATCGGTTGTGCCAGGCCGTTGCCGGCCTCGGCCGCGCGCGATTCGCACGGCAGGGGGTCCGCCATTCCCAGCCCGAAAAGGCCCATTCCGCCGGCTTCGAGGAAGGCCCGCCGGGCGATCTTGCAATGCTGGCCGCTCGCGCTGGCTGAGATTCTCGACATGATTTCGTCAGCACCTCGCGGCATCGGGTCGGTTGGGAGCTGCCGGTATTCTACCCAAGTCCGTCAGCGACCGTAAAGCAATTCCGGCAGCGCCTGGCAGGCGAAACCACCAGCCCGGCGGCGACGGCCGACGTCATCTTGATGGCCATGTGGCGATCTACGTATTTGGACTTCCGTGACGACACAACGGCGCAACTAGCAGGGCGATCGAGACGTACTTTCCACCCAGAAGACTGGTAAAAATCGACTGAGTTTTCCGACCCCGCGGCGGTCGCCGAACGTCCGCGACAATGCGAGGAACCGCGGATGAAGGATGAAGGAGTTATGCATCATCGCGGCGGGACGGTTCGGCGGACCGGT
>DATLQY010000929.1:0-12617 GCA_035534975.1 Pirellulales bacterium | reverse complement strand
AACAAGTCGAGCCATAGCGCTTTGCGGTCATTCGTGGATAAGACGGTCGATTTCCTCCGCCGTTCGGTTCACGTTTTGGTTATCGACCTATTTCCCCCTTCGGCGCGCGACCCGCTAGGCATCCACAAGGCGATCTGGGATGCGATCGAAGAGAGGCCATTCGAATTGACGGCGGACAAGCCGCTCACGCTCGCCACCTACGTCGCGCGAGTGCCCAAGGCGGCCTATGTCGAACCTGTGGCCGTCGGAGACCGTCTGCCCGACATGGCGGTCTACCTCGACCCGGATAACAACGTGCGTATCCCCCTGGAGGCGACCTACGAGAGCACCTGGGCGAGCTGTCCGGACGATATGCGCGAGGCCGTCGAGAAGGGCATTAAGCTGGAGGACGAGTGAGAGAACTCAATATCGCCATGCTTTGAGGACACGGACGCACGAGTCGTCAGGTACCACGCGGAACATGACGGCAAGGGGAGCGGAGAACAAGATACGTCGTCCGCCGGGACGTGATTCACCCTTGCGGTCAGGATGGTCTTGCAGCGACCGATCAATCGCTTGCGCTGCCTCGGTTACGGCGGCTCGTTGGCCGGTGTCCGCACGCATCCAAATCGTCGCCAGCTCGTCCAGGGCGGACTGCTGCCAGTCAACGCGACATCTCACAGCTTCTCCAAATGGGCAAGAACTTCGGAGATGCTGTAACCTTTCTCCTGCTCCCGCCGTAAAAGCTCCTCCTCGCTCAACGCGGGCTCGGCGCTCAGGACGGCCTCTCGTTCGGAAACTGGCATGAACGTCCCAAGCAGACGGCCCGATTCGTCCCACACTTCCACGGTCGCGTTGGAATTCAGCAGTTGGCCGCGCATCGTCGCGTCAACAACGAGTCTGGTCATGTGCATGTCCCCAGATCTAGAAAGAACGCCCTTTCTTTCAGGGCCTAACTCATTGTACTTGACGGCCGGCCCCATGTCACGTGTCTGACCCTGCGCACGGCCGTTGCACTGCACCACCAAGGCTGACCGCAGGGCTGGTACGCCGCGAGCAGGTTTCCCAAGCTACGACTCGCGGCCAGACCCGGCGGTTGCGCCGCGGACGGCCAACGGTCCTCGACGTACTCGTTGGCGCGGTCGGCCAACGGCATAATCCGCCGCATCTCCACCGCGCGATGGCAAAGGCCGCCAATGGGTTGTGCCGGTCCGTACATCACTTCACGCCTACGGCTTGTTATCCTAAGTCTCATGAAGGTCGGCGCGGTTTTGAAACTGCTTTGCGACGATGGCTGGCTGGGCTAAAGGAGCAAGGATGAAGCGATACGCGATCGTCGTTGAAAAAGCGGAATTGAATTACGCAGCCTACGTCCCTGACCTTCCTGGCTGCATTGCTACCGGCAAGACGGTTGAAGCGACCGAGCTGCTGCTGCGCCAAGCAATCGAGGTTCACGTGCGGGGTCTGCGAGAGGATGGACTGCCAGTGCCCGAACCGTCGAGCGTCGTCGATTATCTGGAAATTCCGGTTTAGCCAAGTCTCCGCGCTCAACCCATATGGCGCCACGTGGCCGCGGAGCGGCCGAAGAGGTGTTCCCACGCAGAGCGTGGGAACAAGGAGATCCCCGCTCGCCCTGTCTCAATGCACCCGCTGCCCCGGCACGGCGCCCTGGTCGGGGCTTAACAGAAAAATCTCGTCGCCGCCCAAGCCAGAGGCGACCACCATGCCCTCGCTGGTGCCGAACTGCATCTGCCGCGGGGCGAGGTTGGCGACGCAAATCACCAATCGCCCGACCAGCTCGCCCGGCGCATAGGCGCTCTTGATGCCGGCGAAGACGTTGCGCCGTTCGTCGCCGCCCAGGCTGAGCGTGAGCCGCAAGAGCTTCTTCGACTTGGTCACCTCCTCCGCCGCGATGACCCGTGCCACGCGAAGGTCGACCTTCGCGAATTCGTCGAAACTGATCGTCGGTGAAAGGGGCTCCGCCGCCAGCGCTTCAGGACCGTCCTGCGGCGCTGACACGGTGGGCGGTTCAGGCGCGGCTTCCTCGCGGCTTGCGTCGATCATCGCCTGGAATTGCTCCGGCTCGACGCGCTGCAGCATGTGCTCGAACTCGCCAACCGGTGTGCCGATCATAGGCAAAGCCGCCTCGTCCCAGCGCTCGATCGGTTTGCCAA
This sequence comes from Pirellulales bacterium, assembly GCA_035534975.1. GTDB lineage: Bacteria > Planctomycetota > Planctomycetia > Pirellulales > JAICIG01 > DATKSN01. Next base: position 10,464 of record DATLQY010000929.1, on the reverse strand, counting down.
GAAGCGCGCCTGTTTGCGCCGCCAGGCGCGGAAGCACCGGGGCCAGGTAGACGGCCAACTGCCGGAACAGGTTCAAGGCGACCGTACAGACTTCTTGCAGCTCGGCGGTCTTGGTCGGATCCTTTCGCAAGGTCCAGGGCGCGCGGTCCTCGACGTACTTGTTGGCCCGGTCGGCCAGCAGCATGATCTGCCGCATCGCCTTGTTGTAGTCGCACGCGTCGTAGGCGGCCGCGATCTCAGCGCCGTCGGCGGCGGCCTGGGCAAACAGACCTCCGTCGTCGGGGTACCGCGTCGCCAGCCCCGTGCCGCGGGCAAATCGGGCCGTTCGGCTGGCGAGATTGACGACTTTGCCCACCAGATCGCCATTGACCTTGGCGACGAATTCATCGGGGCCCAGATCGAGGTCGTCGAGCTTGGGTGTCAGCTTGGTTGCATAGAAGTAACGAAGGTACGAGGGATCGAGGTGTTCGAGGTAGGTCGAGGCACGCACGAACGTACCCTTGGTCTTCGACATCTTCTCGCCACCCACGGTCAGGAAGCCGTGGATATGCACCATCCGCGGCAGGTTGAAGCCGCTCGCCTTGAGCATCACCGGCCAGAACAGAGTGTGGAAGTAGGTGATGTCCTTGCCAATGAAGTGGTGAACCTCAGTCTGGTCGTTCTTCCACCAGGAATTGAAGTCCTCCCCGGTCCGCTTGCACCAGGCCTTGGTCGACGCGATGTAGCCAATGGGGGCGTCGAACCAGACGTACCAGAAGTCGCCCGGCGAATCGGGAATCTCGAACCCGAAGTAAGGGGCGGGCCGCGAGACGTCCCAGTCGCGCAGTGGTTCGGAGAGGAAAGCCCCTGCGAGCCAATGGGCAACGTCGGCGTAAAGGTGGTCGCCCGTTTGCGTCCATTCGTCCAAGAACGAGTGCATGCTCTCGGTGTTGACGAACAAGTGGTGGGCCGACCGTAATTCCGGCGTTGTTCCCGTGTGCGTACTCGCCGGATCGATCAGCTCAGTGGGGCTGTAGGTGCTTCCGCATTTTTCGCAACTGTCGCCGTATTGGTTCGGCGATTTGCATTTTGGGCAAGTCCCCTTTACGAACCGGTCCGCAAGAAACATGCCAACCACCGGGTCGTAAAGTTGAGTCACTTCTCGCGGGACAATCAATCCAGCTTTGCGTAGCGCGGCCCAAATCTCGCCGCACAGCTCGCGGTTCTCCGGGCTGTGTGTGCTGCCGTAGTTGTCGAAGACGATATCGAATCCGGCGAAATCGCGCTCATGGGCGGCCTGCATGTCGGCGATCACGGCCTCCTCGTCGCGTTGCTCCGCAACGGCACGGATCATGATCGCCGTGCCGTGCGTGTCGTCGGCGCAGATGTAGACGGCGCGGTGGCCGGCCAATCTCTGGAAGCGCACCCAGATGTCGGTCTGGATGTACTCGACGAGGTGCCCGATGTGGATGTGGCCGTTGGCAGAGGGCAGCGCGCTGGTGACGAGAATTCTACGTGGGGGCATAATTACTCCGTGGGGCAGGTTTCAACCTGCCATAATCACAACACTGACGCCGCGTAGCGGAACTCGTGTGAGTTCCGATTTGCCGGGGCAGGCGGAATTCTCAAGAATTCCGCTAGCGTGCTACGAATCGCCTAACCTACGGTGAGCTTGTGGAACCGTTCCATCAAGTCACGGGTGATGGGGCCGGGCTGGCCGCCACCGATCACTCGGCTGTCGACCTTGACCACCGGGATCACCTCCGCGGCGGTACCCGTCAGAAACATCTCGTCGGCGATATAGACGTCGTGCTTGGTGAGTGCCGCCTGGCGGACCTCGAGATTCGCCGCCTCGGCCAATTCGATCACCGCTTGCCGCGTGACCCCTTCCAGGATGCCCGCCTCGGTGGGTGGAGTGAATAGCCTTCCGTCGCGCACCAAAAACACGTTGTCGCCGGTACACTCGGCCACTTCACCCTTGGTGTTGAGCATCAGGGCCTCGATGCAGCCGGCCTGCAATCCCTCGATCTTGGCGAGGATGTTGTTCAAGTAGTTGAGCGACTTGATCCGCGGGCTGAGCGAGGCCGGATGGTTGCGCACCGTGCTGACCGTGACGATTTCAAGGCCCTTCTCGTACAGCTCGCGGGGATAGAGCGAAATGCGATCGGTGATGATGATCACTTGGGGGTCGCTGGTGCGATTGGGGTCGAGCCCCAGCGTGCCGGCGCCGCGCGTGACGACGAGCCGGATGTAGCCGTCGGCGATTTGGTTCGCACGCAGCGTGTCGTAGACCGCCTGGTGCATGACCTCACGGGTAATCGGGATCGTGAGCCAGATCGCCTTGGCCGATTCCCAAAGCCGCCGCAGGTGCTCGTCGAGGCGGAACACTTTACCGCCGTAGGAGCGGATGCCTTCGAACACTCCGTCGCCGTAGAGCAGCCCGTGATCGTAGACGCTGATCTTCGCGTCTTCCTTGTCGTAGAGCTTTCCGTTGATGTAAATCTTGAGGGTCGTCATTAGTCAATTGTCATTCGTCATTGGTTGTATTCCACTTGGCCAGGAATACCGCTCACGCGCGTTCGACACGCCCTTCAACCAGCCGCACGACGCGGTCGGCCTGCTCGGCAATGGCCAAATCGTGGGTTACCATGACTATAGTGAGCTTCCGCTCGCGGTTCAAGGATCGCAGCAGTTGCATGATATCCCGCCCGGTTGCCCGGTCGAGGTTGCCCGTCGGTTCGTCGGCCAACAACACTTCAGGGCCGGCCACTAGCGCGCGGGCAATGGCGGCCCGCTGCATTTCTCCACCCGACAACTCGCGCGGACGGTGCTTGAGCCGGTGTCCGAGGCCCACGGTTTCCAAAAGCCGAGCGGCCTCAGCCGTGTACTGGCGTCGCCGGCGATAGTAACCCCAGGCGTTGGAGGCGATCATGGCTGGAGCTAAGACATTTTCCAGGGCCGAAAGTTCGGGCAACAGGTGATAAAACTGGAAAATCATGCCGAATCGCCGGTTGCGCAGGGCATCGCGCTTGCCGCAGGGCAGATTGTCGATCCGCCGACCGTCGAAATGGACCTCGCCCGCGTCGGGGGCGTCGAGCGTGCCCAACAGGTGCAAGAGCGTGCTCTTGCCCGACCCGCTTTGGCCGATGATCGCCAAGAACTCGCCCCGTCGCACTTCAAGCTCGACGCCGCGGAGCACCGGAATATCGACCCGCCCCTTGCGGTAACTCTTGGCGAGCGCGAGCGAGCGGAGCTGCACGGTGCTCGTGGCCGGCGGATCGTCGCTGGCCGACACGGAATTGCCCGCCGGCACCGTGTTTGCGGAGCGTACGGCGACCGCGCCGTCGCGAGACGTGGAAACAGTCTGAGCCACGCCGCGGCGGCGTACACTTTGCGCCGCCGAGGCGATGGAACGGTGGTTACTCATAGCGGAGGGCCTCCACAGGGTGCAATCGCGCGGCGCGACGCGCCGGCAAAACGCTGGCCAAAACGGCGATCGCCAACGCGCCACAGACGATCCAAGCGACCGTCAACGGGTCGATGATCGTGGGAATCTTGTAGAAATAGTAGATCGAAGGATCGAACACCTCGTGCCCGGTGATCTTGCTCAGCACCTTGGCGACTTCGTTGATGTAGACGACGAACAGCAAGCCCAGCACCATGCCGACCCCCGAGCCCACGATGCCCAGCGACAGGCCGTAAGCCAGGAAGATGCCCATGATCCCTCGGCCGGAGGCGCCCAGGGCCTTGAGGATGCCGATGTCGCGGGTCTTTTCCACGACGATCATGAAGAAAATCGCCAGGATGCCGAAGCCGGCCACGGCGATGATCAAGAACAACAGGATGTTCAGGATCGCGGTCTCCATCTGCACCGCGGCCAAAAGCGCACCCTGCTTGTCGCGCCATGTCGAAACGTTGAACAGTTCCATCGGGAGCGCCTTGCGGAGCTTGTCCCTGACCAGGTCGCCCTTGCTCTCGTCCTTGAGCTTGATCTGGATACTGTTGACGAACGTCACACCGGTCTGGGGGTCGATCATGCCCCGCAACTCTTGCAGCTTCCGGATCGGCACGAACACGAAACTACCGTCGTATTCGCTCATCTTGCTCTCGTAGAAATCGACGATCGTGAACCGATCGGTCACGACCCCCGGCGGGACGCTCGCGTTCGGGAAGGCGAGTTGCACGTCGTCGCCGGGCAATACCAGGAAGCGCTCGTCCCCGCCGGAATCGTGAAAGCTCGACAGGGCGATCCCAAGCACCAAGCCGGTGTGGGTCTCGCGCATCGGATCGAATACCTCGTCCGCGTCTTTGGCGCGGTTCGCGAATGGATCGGAAGGGGGCTTGGCGGATTTGTCTTGATCAGCGACTTCGGCGCCATGGTCGCTGGGGCCGTGCTCATTTTCGACCTCTTCTACCATGGTCTCGCCGGCTTCAGTATCGTCCACCTTTTCGTCGGGCGGCGCAGTGAATTCGGGGGGCACGGTGAAATCGGGCGGCGGCACGCGGTCGAGGTCACCGCTGATCGCTTCCCGGTCGCGCTCAAGCTTCACGTGCCAGCGGCGATATTTCCATCCGGCGAGCTCCATCACGCTACGTTCCTTCGCTTCGCGACCGGCCTGATGATCGCGCGTGTCGTAACCCCCTTCACGGAGCTCGAACGACATGCGGCGGCGGTTTTCGGGGTGCTGCAAGTACTTGCCGAAGTCGCTGGCCTCGCTCTGCGTGGCGGGGTCGATCCCGATCAAGGTGACCGGCCGCGTGACGTACTTGCCGCCATACTTGAAGCTCAGCATGGCCGGCACATGCACGGTGGGGGTCATCCCCACGATGTCGTCGCCGGCCACGCGGCGGATTTCGTCCATGTAGTATTCGGGGTTTTCGAAGCCTTCGAGACTGTGCGCCTCGACCACCAGGTCGGCGAGGATGCCGTGCAGCCGGTTGCGCATTTCGAAGGCGAAGCCCGACATCACGCTGTTGACGACGATCATGGTCGCCACGCCCAAGGTGACGCTCACGACCGAGGCCAGCGCGATGTACCGCGTGCTTAGGTACCGCCAGCAGAGGAGAAGTTTGTACATGGTCCCATCCGTGGGAAGTGGAGAAAAGGAAAAAGGAGTTAGGTATTTTGGAGTTTCACCTCGTTCCCACGCTCCGCCGACCCGAACGCATCCTCGGCCGCTCCGCGGCCACGTGCCAGCGCAAAAAACGTGGAGAACCGGATATGCCCTCCCACACTCCAACGTGCAAGCGAGCAACTATTGACTCCTGGCTTCTGAATTCTTGCGTTTCATTGCCCCTCCGGTCTCAACAGTGGAAACAAGATCACATCGCGGATCGTTTGCGTATTCGTCAGCAGCATCACCAACCGGTCGATTCCGACTCCCAGCCCGCCGGCCGGCGGCATTCCGTGCCGCAAGGCGCGGATGAAATCATGATCAGTCTTTGCCATCGAGTCTTCTTCCTTCTGACCGGCCAGTTGCGTGCGGAAGAGCTGTTCCTGCAAGTCGGGGTCATTCAGTTCGGTGTAGGCGTTCGCCACCTCCATCCCCTCGACGAACAATTCGAACCGCTCGGCCACGGCCGGGTTGTCGCGCTTTCGCTTGGTCAAGGGGCAAATGCTGGCCGGGTAATCGAGCACGAACATCGGGCCATCGAGCTTTTCCTCGACGCGCTCTTCGAAGACGAAGCTCTTGACCACGTCGGGGTGTTTGCCCGCCGTCTCGAAGCCCATTTCGTCGGCCATTTGCCTGATTTGCGTCTCGTCGTCGGGCGCGGTGCCGGTGTGTTCGTGAAACAACTCGTCGTAGGTCTTGCGCGCGAAAGGCGGTGTGAAGTCGAGCGTGGCGTCGCCCCAAGCGAGCTTGAGCTCCTGGCCGGTTGCCCGGATTGCGCCGACGATCAGCTTTTCGATCAGGTCCATCATGCTGCGGTAGTCGCCGTAGGCCTGGTAGACCTCGAGCATCGTGAACTCGGGGTTGTGCCTTGGGTCGATCCCCTCATTGCGGTAGACGCGGCCCAGTTCATAGACCCGTTCGACGCCCCCCACCAAGAGCCGCTTGAGGTGCAGCTCCAGCGCGATCCGCAGGAAGAGCGGGATATCGAGCGCGTTGTGGTGCGTCTTGAAGGGCCGCGCCGCGGCGCCGCCAGCGATCGAGTGCAGCGTGGGACCCTCGATCTCGACGAACCCCTCGCCGGCCAGCGTATGGCGGATCGACTGCACGATTTTCGTGCGGTTCAGGAAACGCGGCAAGACGCCGTCGGTATAGATCAGATCAAGGTAGCGCAACCGCTGGCGGAGCTCGGGATCGGTCAGCCCCTTGTGCTTATCGGGATGGGGCTCGACGGACTTGGTGAGAAAATGGAGCCTCTCGGCGAAGATCGTCAACTCGCCCGTGTTGGTCCGCTTCAACTCACCGTCGACGCCGATCACGTCGCCCAGGTCGAAGCACTGGGCCATGTTCCAGTTTTCGTCGCCGACCTGCTTTCGGCCCATGAAGATCTGGATATCGCCAGACCAATCACGGATGTTGGCGAAAATCAGCTTCCCCGTCGGGCGTTGCAGTACGATTCGGCCCGCCGCCCGCACCTTAGGTCCGTGCTGCTCCGGGCCGCGGCGCTGCGGTCCTTCAGCCAGCGGTTCGATTGTGATCTCGTCTTCGCGGGCGCGGATCTCGGCGATCGGCCGGTGGTCGTCGAAGCGTTGCCCCCAGGGGTCGATTCCCAGTTGGACCAGTTGGCGCAGTTTCCCTCGGCGCGCGGCCTCATGCATGCCTGGCGAATCGCCATCGGGCGTGGTGGGCGGTGGAGTTTCGGACATCGATGCTGGCACTGGACCATCTAACCTCAAGAGTCGCAACATTTTAGTGGGATTCGGCGGGGGGTCAATGTCAGGCGTTTTAGTGTGCCGCTTGACAAATCCACGAAGTTTATGTACAGATGTGCGCTGACAGCACCGAGTCTGGACCGCTACGATAACCCAACTTAGGTTTTCAGCAAATACCGAAAGGGCAGCCATGTCTACTGCGACTAACGGACGATACCGGCAGGTGAAGATCGCATTGGCCAAGGGACGGTTCGATTACGGCCCGTACCTGGGCGCGGGCGCACCGTCGCCCCACTTCGTTTCCGAACTCGGCGTCCTGTTCGCTGGCGATTGCTTGGACGTGCTCCCTTCAATCAGGGACGAATCAGTCGATTCCGTGTTCGCCGACCCGCCCTTCAATCTTGGAAAGCAATACGGTCGCAGGACGAACGACCAGCGTTCCGACTATCTCGAGTGGTGTCAATCCTGGCTCGACCAGTGTGTGCGCGTGCTCAAGCCCGGCGGAAGCCTCTTCGTCTACAATCTCCCCAAATGGAACGTGATGCTGGGGGCCTACCTGACCAATGCCGGCCTCGACTTCCGCCACTGGATTGCGATCGAGATCAGCGCGTGTATGCCAATCCCAGGCCGTTTGCATCCCAGTCACTACAGCCTGATTTACTATTCGAAAGGGAAACCGAAGACGTTTCGGCGGCTTCGGACGCCGATTCAGACCTGCCGGCACTGTGGTGAGGAAGTCAAGGACTACGGTGGCCACCGCGACGCGATGAATCCGAACGGCGTCACGCTCAAGGACGTTTGGACCGACATCCCGCCCGTGCGGCACTGGAAGTTCAAGTCGAAAAACCGCCGGGCAAATGCCTTGTCAACCAAGACCTTGGACCGGGTTGTCGAGATGTCGACGGTGCCCGGCGATCTGGTGCTCGACCCGTTCGGCGGCAGCGGGACGACGTTCGCCGTTTGTGAAGCGAAGTCACGGCATTGGATCGGGATTGAACTTGATTTCGCCCCGGAAATCGTCGAGCGGTTTGAATCCGATGAAATTCGCTCGCACCGTAACGACGACTATGTCGAAATCTAGCCGCGTGCGCGGCCGTCCGTTCCCTTGGGAATCCGTGGTACTTTCATACTCGTCGCGTCGTGCTCGATTACGAGGATTTCGAGCAATCCAAACTCGCAAGGAACTGATTTCCAGAGGTCCGTGTAAGGCGCCAATTCTGCGAAGTTCCCGATCCGGTCCGTCAGGTACTGGTACAACGGTCGAGACGGGACGACCAAGATGCCAGCCGTGAGCTTGGCTTTCAGCAAGCCCAGAGCCATCTTGTTCAACGCGCGGTGGCTGGACGAAATATTGCCGGTCTCCCACTCAAACGCGATTGGCCCTTGCTTGCTGTAGAAGACGGCATCAAGCTTGCCCGGCTGATGTACCGCCGTCAAGTCGAGCCGGTCCTCCGGTTTCCAACCATAACGTGTAAGTTCCGCGATCAATTCGCGCTTGATCGGCGTCACGCCGTTGCCCTTGCCACGTTTCTTTCCGCTTTCCGGGAAGATCGAAAACCTCCACCCGCTGCCGATCGGCCAATCAATGGCCTTGATCGCCTGGTGCAAGTGCTTGCGAATCCGTTTCCATTCACGGGAATCTGGAAATGCCCCCCGGGAAATCAATGTTTCGATGTGGACGATCTTCACGCGTCGTTGCCCGCCTGCAATGTTCTCAGCAGCTTGTGCGGGTCGATACCCAAGGCGTCCGCGACCTGAAGGAACTCGACGACGTCTAGCCGCCGTTCGCCGCGTTCGTATTTCGAGACGAACGACTGTGGACGTTCCAAGCGAGCCGCGACGTCTTGCTGTGTCAGCCCTTTACTCTTCCGCGCATGCACCAATAGGCCGCGGAACCGCTCATATCGCAAGGTAAACACTGACTCCGTCACGAATGCTACTCTAAACCGAATTTGGAATAACCCAAATGTGGTTTGGGGCCGGTAGCGCCCGCCCAACCTTCGCGACGGTGGCGGAGCCCCCTACGGATTCGGCCGGATCTCGAGCAGCACGCTATGGGAATTCGTGCCCGGCAGCGGCCAGGTGTCAAGCTTGCGCAGACGCAGGCCCTTGAACAAGTTGCGTTGACGGGCCTCGTGGCGCTCCTCGACCCAACTCGGTCCCTTGATCGCCTGCAGCCGATCGAACGCGCCCCAGTCTACCTCTCCCGCGCGGCCCTTATTGCTCATACCGCTTCGAGATGAAGGCCCCCGTGTGCGCATCAATGATGTAATGTGGACCACCACCCGTGAGCCTGGGATCTTTTAGTTCGTAATCGACGTGCCAGCCATCGTCTTCCAATACCAACTGAATCCGGTAGGCGGACAAGTCGCGGTAGACACGTCCGGCATCCGCTTGCGCGATGGCCAATACTTGGTCGCATCCCAGGCCCACCACACTGTTTCCCATGGTCTAATCTCCAGAGGGCCGTCTCGGTCAGGGCGGGTAGCCAGGCCCTCCGGTCAGCCCGCCACGGCGCGATGCAGGTCCCGTTGCATGAATGCCGTCATCGGCGCGTATGAGGAATGGTACACCCAAGAGCCAAGCCAATTGCACGTCGGCCGAGCTCGGCCCCGGCTCCCACCCCTCGGCACTCGGGTTCGGGTGGGTATGGAACGTAGCGACCACCACGGCACCGGGCACCATTGGCGGCGCACTCAAATCCAAGCTGGCTTGCGCGCCCGCGGAAGCACGGCGCACTACCAGATTGCCGGTCGTATTGTCCTTGTAGATCCAGCCACCCTCTTCGTGCCGCCGAAGCGGATCCCCAGGAAGTGAATCATTCCATGCCTGTTCAAGGGCCTGTTGCACCACTGGTTCGTTCAGGAGGTCCGCGGACGTTGGTGCTTGCATCCGCCCTTCGCCTGACCGTAGCTTCTGAAAAGGCCCCACTATGGTTCAGCCTACGCGAAAGCGCATCGGAATTCAACCGCGCGCCGCCGCGACGATGGGCGGTTTGGCGGTTACGGCTCCGGCCGGATCTCCAGCAGCACGCTTTGGGAATTCGTGCCCGGCAGCGGCCAGGTGTCAAGCTTGCGCAGACGCAGGCCCTTGAACAAGTTGCGTTGACGGGCCTCGCGGCGTTCCTCGACCCAACTTGGTCCCTTGATCGCCAGAAGCCGATCGAACGCGCCCCAGTGTGGCTGGAACCAGGTCAGCAACTTCGCCAGTGGGGCCACGGCGCGGGCAATCAATGTGTCGAAGGGCTGGTAGCCCAGCAGATCTTCGGCCCGGCAATGGTGGGCCGCGATCGGCAGTCCAAGGTCACGAATGATCTGTTCGACGACACGTGCTTTTTTCGCCACCGACTCGGAAAGCGTCACCGTCAAATCGGGGCGAACGATCGCCAGCACGACGCCCGGCACACCACCCCCGGTGCCGACGTCGAGCACTCGATCGTCGGGAGCCAGCTGCCTCGCGACGACGAGCGAGTCGACCACGTCGCGGGCGACGAACTTTTCGAAATCGGTATGGCGCGTCAGGTTCAGCTTGCTGTTCCAGTCCCACAAGAGCCTGCAATACCTGTCGAGCGAAGCGGTTTGTTCGGCGGACAACTCGATCGAGTGCCGTGCGAGCGCGAGGTCGAGCGAATCGGCGGCGGTCTCGTTGGCTGGAGTGTCGGT
>DATLQY010000928.1:0-14615 GCA_035534975.1 Pirellulales bacterium | reverse complement strand
GCAAGAATTCGTTCCTTGGCTATCACAGCGCTTTCGGTGACGGCGGCGCCGACATCCACTACGCCGTGCTGCCCGCGCCAGGTACGCCAAATCCTTCTCCCTCGTCGCAAGGCTTCGGCTCCGCCTTCAACGAGCTCACGTCGGTCAGCTCGCACGAATTAGCCGAAGGGGTCACCGACCCGAACGTCAATTACAAGACGCTCGGCTGGTACGATTTCCAGCTCAACGGCGAAATCGCCGATCTCACACGCCAAACGTCGACGATCAGCGGCGCCAATGGCGCGCAGTACGTCGTGCAGGATGTCGTCAACCAGAACGATCAGGTGATCAGTCCGAGCACATCGCAACCGACTCCCACACCGACTCCGACTCCCACACCGACGCCGACTCCCACGCCCACTCCGAGTTTGACGGCCCCTTCGGTACATATCAGCGCGGTGTCGTCGACGGTCGCTCAGCTTTCTTGGAACGCGGTGAACGGCGCGCAAGGGTATAACGTCTATCTTGTGAGTGGCGGCCAGAACGTTCTTTTGGGATCGGTCGGTCCGTCGACGACCGTGGTACAAGTGACCGGGCTGACGCCTGGTGCGACCGAAGCGTTCGTTGTGGAGGCGTACAACCAAAACGACACCCCGCCGGTTGCCGATTCGTCGGTGGTGAGCGTGACGATGCCGGCACCTGTCGTGCCAACGTCGGTTACGGCCCCGCAAGTGACCGCGACGTCGGCGTCAGCCACGAGTGTCGTGCTGAGTTGGGGCGCTGAGCCGCAAGCGGCCGGCTTCAACATCTACTGGTCGAACGGTTACCGCGTCGTGTTCCTGGGAACGGTCGCTTCTTCGACGACCAGCGTAACCGTAACGGGCCTGCGACCCGGCTCCGGTTCGTACTTTCTGGTCGAAGCGTTCAACAACGTCTCGTACGCCGACTCGCAATGGGTTTACGCGGCGACGCCGTTCAATGCTATTGGAAACGATGCGGCATTCGGCCAATATGCCGAGCAGCAATCCGGCGGTACGGGGTCGTGGGGTAGCGCCGCGCCATCGGTTGTGGCAAACGCAACCAATCATCACTGGGGACGAGAACCGTTCTGAGATCGAGTGTGACGTCGATTCGAGCAGCACGGGCGCACGTTCGAATGGAAACGAACGACGGAACGACAGAAAAATGACGACAGAAAAATAAGCGGGTGAGCGAGAGAACAGACGGAATGTCGTCCCGCCGGAGGTGACAACTCCTCTTCCATCTTTCTGTCGTCATTTTTCTGTCATCCGTCTGCGGTGCTCCCGATCGTCTGGGCGTTTAGCGGCGTCCTTTTTTGTTTTGTCTGTCCCCGCCGGGCCGCGTCTGCTCGCAAGTGCATTGGCAGGACTTTGCGCCTGAACTGGTGCATGCTGACGTGCTGACGCTAGAGCGTCAACTTACGAACGGCGCTGCCCAGGCTTCGGCGGTTTCCTCGCCGATTTCTCTTCCGCGGCCGTGGGCTGATCGGTGGGACCTTCCGCTTCAGACGTGAAGCGTAGCGTCGAGACGATCGCCTGGTCCGCGTCGCCCAGTTGCTCGACAAGCTCGCCCTCGACCGTGAACACGAACACGGCCAGGTGCCCCTGGTCGTCGGCCAAGAGGTAATAGTTCCAGCGAATGGGCAGCTCGGAGACCGTTCCTTCGACCTCGATCCGATAGATGGCGTAGCCCGCCCCGTTGACCGCCTGCGAGGCCGCGACGAACTGGCCGAAATCCTTGCCCAACGTCCGCTCAATGTCTTGCTGGAAACGGGCGAGCGTGGGGTGCTTGCCCGGCTCGACGTCGGGAAGCGTGGTCAGGTTGCACTGAGCAATCAACTCGCCACGGTCCACCAGACGCAAGGCCAACACGTCGTCGCGCTCGCTCATGATGTGCCAGCGGCGATCGTGCTCGAGGCGGTACTTTCCGGCCGATTGTCGGTATTCGAGTTGCGTCAGCTCGGGCTCGTCGTCGAGCCTTCCGCCTTGGCGGTCGGGGTGGGCGGGTTCAGCGGTCATGTCGATGGGGGTAACGTGCAATTGCAGCCTGGCGACGACGTCGAGTCCGGCGGCGACGTGTCCCACCGAGCGCTTCTCCTTGATCGAAAACGCCAGCCGAGTGACGCGCTCTGCCGCGCGATCGAAGCGGTACTTGCCGGCCAGTTCAATCTCGGTCGCAACTCCCCCCACGGCGCCGAAGACTTTACCCTGGATGTCCATCATCGCCGTTTGAGCGTCGATCGAGGCGAGCTCGCTGGTCACGTCCGTTTGGCTGACGGCGTCCAAGCCAAGCAGGCCGGCAACCAAATCCTGCGAGTGCTGCCACTGGTCGCCCTTGGCAACGCGACGGTCGGGTAGAAGCTGGTCGACCAAAAGACTGTTACAAGACACTTCAATGAGGTCGAGCTCTTCGCGCGTCAGCGGACCGTCCGGACTGAAGAGCGTGGGAGAGAGGCCGGTGGAGGCCACGATCCGCCGGCGCGCATCTCGAAGCACCGGCTTTAGTTTTTCCTTTTCGATTTGGATGACTGCCTCGGCGCGCTCGTAATGACGCGACGATCGCGCACCGTCGGCGGGTGGGACGGCCAGAAGCGTCTCGTGGTAACGTAATTTGCCAACCACGCTCATCGCCAGCGATTTGACCTTGCCGTCGTCGACCACCTTGAGGTCGCCCCCCACTTCGAGCAAGACCTCGACTCGCGTGGTATCGCCCGGCTTACGGTCGACACGCAGTGCGTACCCTTCCTCGGCCAGCAAGGCGCACTGCCAGGGGATGAGGAGCAATGCCCCAAGAATCCACGACTGCCGGTGGGCGCAAGGCATGCCGATCCTCCTGAGATGGCCCTTTGATCAACTCTATCTAAATCGCCCCCCGCGCCGGCAGGAGTTGAGGCGAAAGTCCTGCCTCGAACTGGTCTATTTCGGTGTTTTCTTGAGCGCCTTGGCCCACCACCCGTTCGTTTTACCGCACGCGGCTAAGAATGAGACATTCACGGTGGCTGGGGCAGAGCCTGGGCCGTTAAAAACTTGGGCTTTTGACTGTTTGGGCCTTATACTGGTTTTATTCCGCTCGTAGAACGGAATTCATTCCGTTAAAAGACGGAAACGGAATGAATTCCGTTCTACGATATAGGAACAAATACGGTCGAACCGGCCGACCATGCTAGCAGGCCAAAAGCCCAAGTTTTCACCGGCCCAGGCAGAGCCTAAGCGATGCCCCGGTCGCTATCTAGCCGGGGCATCGCTTAGGCTCTGCCACCAGCCACCACTTTCTCGTGACAAAATGTCTCATTGTCGGCCGCGTGACGTACAAGGGGAATATGGGGGATGAAATGGGGATATGGGGACTGGGGGAAAAGTGGGAGAAACAAGGCGTTCAGAACGGCGCCCCCGAAACCGCGACGTACAACTTGACCATTCGGCAGGGTTTGGTACTATCTCCCCCCACCCGCGGCGGGAGCTTTCGTCGGGGACCCTCTGAAGAACACATCTATGTCGCGCCGCAGCTCGCCGACCCGATCCCGGACTGCTTTGGCTTGGGGCCTGGGCGCATTCGTGTCATTGCAGGTTGGCCTGGCCGTTGGCATCGAGTTGGCGCTGCCGCAACTGCGCGACCCTCTTTACGGCGACAAACTTCATCAGCTTCGCCGTCGGACCGCGGCGGCCAAGGAAAGTGAGGTGCTGGTCGTACTCGGCAGTTCGCGAACGGCGCATGCCTTGGATGCGGCAACGGCGGAACTGCAATTGAAAACGCGTGTGGCCCGGCCATCTTTGGTCTATAACTTCGGCGTGCCGGGCGCCGGACCGGTCACGAACCTGGTGAATCTGAAACGGCTGTTGGCCGGCGGTGTGCGGCCCGACCTGGTGGTGATTGAAGTCCTGCCGCCGTTGCTGGCCGTGCAGGCGCCCGCGGTCGAGCTATTTCAGTTTCCGGCCGAGCGTATCTGGTGGAGCGAAATCCCGCTCATCGAGCATTATGCATCGATTGCGCCAGACGTGGACCATTTGCGCCGCGACTGGTGGCTCGGAGGTTGCGTGCCTTGGCACGCGCATCGTTTCGGCATTCTGCGGGTACTGTTGCCCGACTTCGTGCCGCGGCTGGGCCGCGAAGCCTGGTTCGCACGATTTGACGAACACGGTTGGACAGGCATCCACAAGGACTTTCGGACGGCCGATCGGTACCGCGACGGTCTGGCCCGCGCGCGAGCGGACTACGAGGCTTACCTGACCGACTTTCGGCTCGGCGGGACTGGCTGCGAGGCGTTGCGTGAGACCCTCGCAACCTGCCGCGAGCAACGAATTCGCGCCGCGCTGTTGCTTTCGCCGGAAGCACCGGAATTCCAGGCATTCTACTCTGCGGACGCCTGGCTTCAGATCAAGTCGTACCTGGAGCAACTGCTGCGGGAGTTCGACGTCGCGCTGGTCGATGCGCGCGACTGGATGGCGGGCGACGATTTCCTCGACTCGCACCACCTCTTGGTGCCCGGCGCCGTACGGTTCAGCGAGCGGTTTGGCCGGCGGACTGCCGCGCTGTTACGCGAGCCGGCATGGACCGCCGGCGCGCGGCGCGACACGCGGAAATGAGTGCGGCGGCGATCGGCGAGACGATCATTACTACCGGTCGTGACCAACGGAGAAGGGTCAGCTTACTCGGGATGGTCATGGCGAACATAATACTCGATCGACGCGGTGAAATCGGCGACGACGTCTTCGTTGGTCAGTCCGTTTCGAAAGGCCGTAACCCAGAAGCTGACCTCGGCGGGATTGGCCGCACGCTGAAGGAACTGCTGGTAGTCGCCCTGGATGCGATTGGCCTCGCGTTCGGGGCTTGAAGCGAAGAACATGGCCACGCTGGTCCGCGACATTCCGTCACTTAATTCCGCCAGCCAGAGGTTCTCGCCGGAGAATTCCGCGAATCGCCCCAGCAAATCGAAGTACAAGGCGTCGATCCATGCCTTGTTGGTGCCGCCTGAATGCGCGTAGAACTCGTCGGAGCTGACGAAGCCGGCCTCAAGCTGCTCGTCAGTCATGCCGTCTTGCATTTTCACCGTCCAATTGATCAGGCCCGAGATATCGGCCGACCGGCCCAGAAAGGTTTGGTAGTCCGCCTGGATGATATTGGCGAAATACTCGTCGCTGTGTGCGATCTGAGAGGTAAACGAGGAGCGTGACATCCCCTGGTCGAGTCGCCCGCTCCAAAGAGCAAGACCCGCGGCGTCGACCGCGCGGTGCAGCAAATCGACGTAAACTTGGGCCACGTAGTATTGGTTCGGAGTGTTCAGCGCGACACCCCGCGGCAAGAACGCATCGTGGATCGTCGCGCCGCCGCCAATCACCGCCGTAGCGAGGTTGCCCGACACGTTGACCGTGATGGTATAGTACCCCAAGTCCTGGTAGGTGTGACTTCCGCTGACCGTGTAGCTGGTACCCGTTTCGGTAACGGTCCCTTGCGACGTGGTGCCGTCGCCCCAGTTGACCGTGGCGTTGAAAACGCCGGGAGGCGCGCTGCCGTCGCCGCTGGTGAACGTGGCGACGATGACGCCCGAGAAGGGTGCGAGCTCGTTGCCCACCAGCGTCGCGCCCGTGCCCTGGATCGACGCCGTGGAACCGCTGAGCAAGCCGTAGATGTCCAAGCTGTCGGATGTGCCGACGAATACCTGGCCGTCCGCGACGGTGGGGACCGAGAACTTCGACGCGGTGCCAAGCTGGTCGCGTCCCCCGGCGGCCTGGTTGCTGGTGTAAAGCTCGTTGGACAGGTCGGTGGCGTCGTATGCCCGCAGCGCGTTCGTGCCACGATCGACCAACCAGGCGATGGCGTCGTTCGTACCGTTGGCCGAGATGCTGATCGTGGAGCCGGGGTAGCCGATCGAGTCGCTCGACTTCGACGTGGGGGTGGTCGAAAGCAGCGCGCTGGCGATCGAAAAGCTTTTGGCGAGGTCCTGGGGATCGGCGTAATAAACGCTGCCGTTGAAATAGGCAGGTGCGTTCCAGGCCCCGTTCACGGCGCCGTCCACCTCTTGGACTACGTTATCGCCGTTGGGGTTGTAACCGCCCATGTGGTCGCTGTCGAGCACGTAGATGACGCCCTGCTTGCCGATCGCAAGCAAGAGGTTCGCATCGGCGGCGCTTCCCGCCGAGGCGGGCGGCAGCACCAGTCCCCCTGATCCAAGGTCCAGGTTTTGATCGTCAAGCACCTGCTGGTTCGACGGCGTGAAGTAATCGACCACCTTGAGTCCCCAGCCATTGCGGTTGGGGTTGCCGGGGCCCGAGGTGGGGTCGGGCGCCAGCTTGATCACGGAATCGCCGTAATCGCCGTCGATCGGCTGACCGTTTCCGTCGAGCTGCGTGTCGAAGGTGCCGTTGCCGGTCGACACGTAGAGGTTGCCTTTGGCGTCGGAGGTGATTTCGTTGCCTGCTTGCCAGATCGTGCCCGTGCTGCCGTCGGGTGTCGAATTGAACACGGCGGTGATGGCCAGCGACCGGGGGTTGACGCCGATCACCCAGCCGTGAACGGGCGGGATGTCGCTGTGCGATCCGAAGGCGATGTAGACGGTTCCGTCGACCATCGTGAGGGCGGCCCGTTGCAGGTTGCGAAGACCGCTGAGCGTGACTCGTCCGTTGACGCTGCCGGCGCCGGTGCCGGCGACGCTTGGACCGGCGACATACGTGTAGTTCGTGCCGTCGTACTTCGTGTCGGCCAGCAACAGGGGTCCGCCGAATTTCTCGGCCCCGCTGCCGATATCGATGGCGTGGAGACGGTAGACGTAATGCACGCCGTCGGCACGTGTTTCCTTGGTGTTCGCCACGACGTAAAGCGTGTTCGTGTTCGGATCGATGACGGGCGTGCTGGTGATCCCCATTTCGGGCGAGATATCGTCGGAACCGACGTCGCCGCTGTCGAGCGTGGTCACGCCGGCGGCCGGATTGATGAAACTGTCTTGCCAGAGCACGGTCCCCGTCTGGGAGTCGATCGCGTACAGGCCGTCGTGCTCGGTGGCCACGAACACGGTGTTGTGCCTGCCCGCGTTCGGACCGGCCGAGATGCCGACGTTTTCCATGTACAGCGGCTGGGCAAGGACCTGGCCGTCGACCGCGATGGTGGCGAGCTTGCCGAACGTGGAGGAATTCACGTTGTCCGGCGTGAGAACCGTTTCATTCAGGTTCTGGCCCGTGCTCTGCAAGTCGTTATGGTAGTTCAGTACGTTGGCCGAAAGAAGCTCGCGGCGATCCAGGCTTTCGTAGGTCGATAGCCGAGATCGCAACCGGTGGGCGCGGCCGCGACCGGTAGCCGCAGCGAAACTTCGCGACAGGTCGAAATGCAATCGCATGACGATGGTGACTCCCAAGGTGGCGATTTGAAATGCAAGGAGTTTGGCGTGGCGGCCGTGACCCGGAACCAGAACTGGTTCGCCAAATGTCGTCGGCAGGACTTCGAATGCGCTCGGTCACCGCCTCAGGCCGTGCGACCCTGCCAACTGGGTTCCAGTCTGATTCACTGGAGCGTGGGTTCAAGAAGAAAAACCGCGGTGGGCCTTGCAGCGCGTCCGGCGACGTGTTGACTCTGCCGGTTGTCTGATTGGGCGGGACAATGCGGGTCCTGATGGATGAACGCCACGGATGGTGCTCCCTAAAGAGACGTGTGCGTTCCAGGTTCACGCAGACTACCCAGCTCGCTGATTTTCTTGAGATTTCCCTGAAAGCCCGTTAGAAAAAGGTCATGCCGAGCGTCTATCATCCGGCGACCCGACGGGAGACCGCGTTGGAACCAGCGGTCGACGAGCCCAGCGACGACGAGCTTGTGCGGCGCGTGCAGGCCGGGGATCGCGAGGCATTCGCCGAGCTGATCAGGCGGTTCGAGCGGCCGGCGCTGGCGGTTGCCTTCGCCGTGCTGGCCGATGGCGAGGCGGCCGGCGATGCCGTGCAAGGCGCTTTCGTGCGCGCCTGGCAGAAGCTGGCCGACTTGCGACGGCCCGAGCGGTTTGGCGCCTGGTTGTGCGGCATCGTTCGCAACATGGCCCGCGATGAAAAGCGACGTTGTCGGCGCGAACTGCGTGTGCGGGCGGAAGTGTCGGCCGTGGCGGGACGCGGCGGCGAGCCCGATCCGGCGGCGGAGTGCTCGCGAAAGGAAAACGACCAGCAATTGGCCGCGGCGCTGGCCCAGCTCGACGAGTTGTCACGGACGGCGGTGACTCTGCGTTATTACGAGGGGTTATCGAGCAAAGACATCGGCGGCCTGCTGGAACTGTCGCCAGCGGCCGTCGACATGCGGTTGCTGCGGGCCAGGCAGTTCTTGAAAGAGCGTTTGACGTAGGGGATGACGGGGGAGGTGCCAGCATGGAAGACTTCAACAGCGACGAGCACGAGCCGTTCGATTCACGGGTCGCAAAGTACTTGTCGCGCCGACTCAACCCACAAACGGGGCGAGCGCAGGCCGCGTTTCGCAGCGCGGCAACTGGTCCATCGGCCCGCCAACCGACGTCACCGCATCGCCGACGCTGGTTCGGCGGCGCCGCGGCGCTGGCGGCGGCCGCGGCGCTGGCGATGGTCATGGTGTTGGGCCAGCGCCGTCCAGAGCAAGGGCCAGCCCGGGTCGTCGAACCGTCGCCCGCCGTCGTTCGTCTGCCGCCAACCCTGCTGGACGATGAACTCGGCAAACAGCCGACGCCTGTGCCGGGTGAAGTACATGTCGAGCAGGCGGCCGTCACGGCGCGGGCCCAGCCGGGCGTTGTGGAGGAACTGGTCCGGTACCGCACGCTCGATGAAGGGATTGTCGTCATCGACGGCCGCCGCCCGGTGAGGAAACTGCGGCGGCAATGGTTGGAGCGCGTCACCTGGATCGACGAGGCCAGCGGTGCACGCCTCGTGCGGATCGTGCCGCGCGAGGAGCTGGTGTATGTGGGCATTCCGGTGAATTAGAAGGGGATTCGGGGATACGGTGGAGATTCGGGGATGTTTCTTAGCCAGTAAGGGGATATGGGGATACGGAGGAGATACGGGGATGTTTCTTAGCCAGTAAGGAGCGAATCATGTGGCGTTACTCATTCGTATTGGGTGTGCTGATCGTCAGCCGGCCAACCTTGGCGGTCCTGGCGCAGGAAGCCACGGCGCCTGTAGCGGTCGACGAACACGCGACGCCGAACCAGGCGACCGAACCACAAAAGACCGATGTCGAAGCGGCGCACCGCGCCGCCGTTGTCAAGGGCCTGGAATGGATTGCGCGGCAGCAGTGCAGCACCTGCCATGACGATCCTCACGGCAAGGACGTCGCTTTGGCGGCCACGTGGCTCGGCAAGCAGGAGTGTGTTCGTTGTCACTTCACTGTGCCGGGCAAACAGGCGCCGGGCAAACAGGCGAACGTAAACACGAACACCGATTTTTTTCTGCGGTCACTGGCCGACGCTGCCTTGAACACGACGCACGGCGCTTGCACGCGCAACGCCGACCGTAAGAACACGGTCACCTACCTGGGTGTAGGGGTCTCACCGGTGCCCGAGCTGCTAAGGCGCCACGTCAAGTTGCCGGCCGAAATGTGCTTACTGGTTGAATCGGTCGAACCCGATAGCCCCGCCAAGGCCGCCGGCGTCGAACAATACGACATCCTGGAGAAGATCAATGAACAGCTCCTGGTGAACCAGGAGCAGTTTTCGGCGTTGATCCGCAGTTACCGGCCGGGCACCCAAATCACGCTCACTTTGGTCCGCGGCAACCAGACCCAAATCGTCTCCGCGACCCTTGCCGAGCGCGAAGCGGCGGCCGGCCACGACTTCACGGACGTCACGAACGAGGCTGGACTAACTTTTCTTGATTACGACAACGATGACCTGATCGCCGGGACACTCCGCCACTATGTGTCGACCGGCAACGGCACTTTCATAGACACCCATAGCGGGTTCGTCGATGGTTCGGCGGTGCAAGACATCGAGTCCGCCGCGACGCCGAAGGAAGGTGAACAGCCCGTGGGACATCAAGTGACGTACCTTGGCGTACAGACCTCTTCGCCGCCGCCGGCGCTGGCGGGCCAACTCAAGTTGCCGGCCGGCCTGTTCCTGCTGGTCGACGGCGTCGATGAAGGCAGCCCCGCCGCGGCGGCGGGCGTCCGCTCTGCAGATGTCCTTCAGCAACTCGACGATCAGGTGCTCGTGAATTCCGATCAGATGGGTGTCTTGATCCGCGGCCGTAAGGCCGGCGACGAGGTGACGCTGACCTTGATCCGCGAGGGCCGGCAGACGACCATTCGCGCTCAGCTCGGTCAGCGCGACGCGCCGGCCCAAAGCACGGTCGACTATGGCACCTGGGTCGGTAGCCATTTGGCCACTCAACTGCATACTGGCGCCACCGCCGGGTTCCGCGACGCGGCACTTGGTGGTCGGTGGGCATATTCGAATTGGCAAGACGTGATCGAGTTAAAGGACGGGTCGGCTGCCGCGACGAGCGACGAAGAGTTCGTTAGGCGGGTTTATCTCGACCTGGTCGGCACGCCTCCCACGGCCGAACAAATTCACGAATTCACCGACGACGCGCGCGCCGACAAGCGCAAGGCACTGTTCGACGAGTTGCTGGCCCGACCGGACGTATTCTCGAAGTTCAAGGGGGTTTCCTCGCTCGAGTGGTCCGACGCGGAGCACGCACTTCACCTCACCAGCCACGAAGGCGGCGGACGGCACCTCGTCGCCAAAGGCCTCTCTGGCAGCGTGGTCTTCGACGGGCAGGTGGATACCGACGAAGAGCGCGGGCAACTTCCCACGGCGATCGCCGCCAAGCTGGCACTGATGCTGCGCGGGATCGACCGTCGCCTGGCGCCGCCCAACGCCCAGGCCCTGTTGGAACGCGTGATCTCGATCACGGCCAGCGAGGCCGGCTTGAAGCAGGTGGTTGACATGCTCCGCAAGGAGACCGGCGCCAACATCGTGGTCAACGCCAAGGCGCTCAAGACCGCCGGCGCCGACCTGGACGGGCCGCTCACGTTCGAGCTGCGCGACGTGACGCTGGCCACCGCGCTCAAGACGATCGCCATGTTGATGGATGGTGACCGCAGGGCCGTCGGTTACACTGTCGAGGACGACGTGATCATGATTTCGGCCAAGTAGGGTGGGCACCGCCCACCTTCGGGGTCAGGCCGTTTTCGCAAGTTACGCCCAGAATTCTTGCGAATTCCGCTACAGCGCAAGGTCGTAAATCCTTCGTCATGTCCGGTCATGTCCGCGTCCCGGTTGTCCGCGGGCCGATCGCGGCTTAGAATCAAACTGGAGTTCAGCCGTTAGGCCACGGTACTCGGATATTTTCCCCATGCCCCGACGCAACCTGTACCTGCTCTCGGCGATTGCCCTGATTTCACTGGCCTGTTACAAGAAGGCCGATAGTGCTTATCGCAGCCACTACGGCCAGATGATCGCGACGATCGTCAAGGTCTTCGAAGAGATCGACCGCAATTACGTCAAAGTGGTCGATGAGCGGCAGGTGTTCGAGGGAGCCATCAAAGGGATGGTCGATCAGCTCGACGATCCTTACTCGGGGTACGAGCCGCCCCAGGAGGCGCAGGAGTTTCAGCAGGGCCTCGATCAAAGATTCGGCGGCATCGGAATCGAATTGGCGATCGACCCCAAGACGAAGCGGCTGACCGTGATGAGCCCCATGATCGGCACGCCCGCGTATGACGCGGGCATCCTGGCCGAAGACCAACTGCTGTCGATCGATGGTGAGGACACGACGGGTTTCGACATGGAAGACGCCGTTCGCCGGTTGCGCGGCAAAGCCGGCCAAAAGGTCAAGCTGAGTGTGTTGCACGCCGGACAATCGACGGCGGTCGAAATTGAGCTCCAGCGCGACGAAATCAACGTACCCAGCGTGTTGGGGGACTGGCGCGACGCGAATGGTCAGTGGAAGTTCGTGCTCGCCGCCGATCCGCTCATCGGCTATTTGCGGGTAACGACTTTTGGCGAACAGACGGTCCGCGAGCTGCGTTCGGCGTTGGATGAAGTGTCGCGGAGTGGTATCCAGGCCCTGCTCGTCGACTTGCGTGGCAACACGGGCGGTTACCTCACGGCGGCCATCGGCACCTGCGACTTTTTCGTCAAAGAGGGCGAAATTGTCAGTATCCGCGGGCGCGAAACGCAGCAGCCCGATGCGACGCCGGAAGGCCGGGCGGACGGGGGTCCGCGACAAACCGACATGGTGCCGGCTACCGTAGCTCCCCGGTTCAAGAACGAGCAGCGACACCTGGCAAGCGGCAACGCCGCATATACCGCCTGGCCGATGGCCATCCTTGTCAATCGCGGCAGTGCGAGCGCCAGTGAAATCGTGGCTGCCTGCCTCCAAGATCACCAGCGCGCCGTGGTCGTGGGCGAGCGAACCTGGGGTAAGGGGACCGTGCAGAACGTGATACGGCTTGAAGGGGGGAAGAGCGCGCTAAGGCTCACGATCGCTAGCTTCTGGCGTCCAAGTGACAAGAACATCCACCGCTTTGCCGATGCCAAGGAGGAGGACGACTGGGGCGTGCGCCCGAACCCGGGTTTCGAGGTCAAGCTGACCGACGACGAGCGGAAAAAGCTTTTCGAAGAGCGTCGCGCTCGCGATGTGCTTCAAAAGCCCGGCGCGGCCGCCCCGACGGCAAGCACGACCCGATTCGACCCACAACTCGATAAAGCGGTCGAAGCTCTGCGGCAACGCCTGTAATCGCTCGATTTTGCACGACGGCGTGTATCGTTTTGCAAATCCTGGGTGCTTGGCTGCCTCATAACCAGCGCGGCCGTCAAACGACCCATCGGAGTGTAACTCCTTGCGCC
This sequence comes from Pirellulales bacterium, assembly GCA_035534975.1. GTDB lineage: Bacteria > Planctomycetota > Planctomycetia > Pirellulales > JAICIG01 > DATKSN01. The sequence goes on along the minus strand of DATLQY010000928.1, from coordinate 1,834 downwards.
ATTGCCTACTGCATCGGAGCAAGCAGCCCTGGCGAAGGATGCGTGGGCGATTGGCCCCGGAATTGCTCTAAGGGAGCGGCAGGGTCTTTGAAGCTGCGACACGAGACGGAAAGGAGCGCGCTATGTCAACCAAGCGAGTCCGCTGCACCGTGGTGGAGGTCCCCGTCGGAAGCGATGGCGAGCCACAGTTGGACCTCGCCCCGAATGATTTGCTCCCCTGGGCCGATCCCTACATCGCCAAGTTGCTGTCAAAACACCGCCTGCAAGCGGCCTTGGACGACTCATTGCATTTCGTCGAGGACGAAGCCGCGGGACGCGGTTCCGCCGCCTGGGAGCGTTTCCACGGCGCGCCGCCCAGTTCATCGCACGGCTGGCAGTCGCATTTCGATTAGGGTGTCCGAACCCGATGCGCAAACCCTACCGGCGAATCCGATTGCGGAGAGACCATCCCGCCTGCATCTTTCGTCTCCTTGTTCAAGGGGTTGGCGTGATGGTCCGATAAAGGCAATGACCGTGCCATACGGTCCCGACCAACTCTGCCAACGGCCCTGGACCGCGGCAGAGTGGTAGCCGGCGGCACGCTTGCCCGATTTGGCTGAAAATGGTCCAGCATGGCATCGGATCGCTCGCCAATACACGAAACGTGGCATGCCCCACCGCGGGCAAAAGCGCCGTAAGCCCTGCTCAGATCGTGGCTTGGCAACAAGACTTCCGTTGAAGTGCGCCGCTGCGATCCAATCCGTGGCATGAGAGTTGCGAAAACGGTTTCTTGTTGGCGGAAAGCGTAGACGAAAAGGGATCGCAACCATGGTCCGAATCCTGTTAGCCACGTTGTGTTTGGTTGGATCCGTCGAAGCGGTCCATGGTCAGACGGCGGCCAAGATTTCGCGACCGGCCTTAGTTCGAGCATGGCACCGTCGGTACTTTCATCGTGAGCCCGATGCTCGGGCGGTCGCCTCGTGGAGTTACTTGTTTCGGTTGGGGCGTTCCGAACAAGAGGTGCTGTCCGCCATGCTGAGCACGGACGAATACTACGGCCGCGCGGGACGGACCTCGGAAGGGTTGGTGCAGGCCCTCTTTGACGACGGCGCTCAAAGCCAACTTACCAGCGAAAGGCGACAGACGTTGTTGACTCGTGCCCGCGATTTGGACCGCCGGGACCTGGCCGCGACGTTCCTCCGGACTTACCCCGAGGCGCTCCGCGCGAGACCTTCACCGGTCGGCGTCATGGTGGCCGATCTCCCAAAACCCGTCAAGGTGGAAGCGGAGCGTTCTCCTCCGCCGAGCCGCCGTCCGATGGCTGCGGCCCCGGCGACAACTCGTCGCCCAAGACCTCTTCGGCGGTAGGCGCGTTTTCGTAGAAGAAATGCGGCCGGAGCTGGCGCGAAGCACCAGGGGCGTCGGCATAACGGGACCAACGGTGAGACGTTCCCGCAAAGGCGGCATTGAACGAGGTGGCCCATTTGCTCCTTTGGTCGCCAAGCCGCGCTTCCGCTTGGGGAATCCCAGTCAGCCCGAGGGCACGCACGCCGGCGGGCAAGTACTTGTCGGAATAGACCCGCAACAGGCGATCGTTGGGGTTGCGGGTGACCAGAATGTGATCGACTTGCGTCAACGCTTTCCCATAACGCCAACCGGGCCAGAGCCAGCGGTTGTCCATCGCCGCGGCCACCAAGGCCGCTTGCATGGGGCGCCACGCGGTATGGCTTCGTGGCCCCAAGTCGTACCCGGCGATGCGATTGGTGGCCAGCCCTTCCAAGGCAGCGGCGATGGTTCGCGAGCCAAAGCTGTGCCCGACCAGGCTCAGCGACGTGCGCGGGTTGATCTTGTCCAC
>DATLQY010000927.1:0-6728 GCA_035534975.1 Pirellulales bacterium | reverse complement strand
GAAGTGCATGGCCAGGTCGAAGTCGGCGGGCCTATGGAAGGGGAAACCAGTCACTTCGGCGCGTTCGATGCGATCGACCTTGAAATGGCGGATTTCCTCATCATGGTCGCGCGAGCGCGCAACCAGGTAGAGCGAGCCGCGGTGCCTGGCTAGCCCGAACGGAAACACTTCGTGCTCGACCGGTTCCGTCGCCCGCAACGATCGGTAGACGATGATCGTCGCCTTTTCCTCATCGACGCCGCGCTCCAGCGCGTCGATGACGTCGCTGTGGCCGGCGTAATCACCGGCGCCTACGGCGGTGAGGTGAATGCGGTCGGCCATCTTGTCGAGATAGCGAAGCGCATTTCGGCCCAAGGATGCGCGGACCTTGGCCAACGCGCGGTCGGCGGCTTCACCGAGGAAGGTACCAGAGAGCGGATCGAGAAACCGCCGCCCAAGGTACAAGGCCAATGCCTCGTCGTAGGCGAAGCCGATGCCGGGGGGCTGACCGTTGCCGGCGGCCAGGCGCCAGGTCTTTCGGCCCCGTGGGCCAATTTCTTCTTCCAAAGGAAAACCGACCGACTGTAAGAGGACGAGGTCGCGGCGGATCGTCTTTTCGCCCACGTTCAGCTCTTGCGCCAGCTCGCGGAACGTGGCGCCGAAGTGGCGGTGTGTGAGTGCCGTCAACAACAGCCATTGGCGGACGGTTGGTGTAGCAGGCATGACGTGGTTCCAAGAACGGCTCCGAGAGCGCCCACCGGAGGCCAGAATTCAGCTTAATTGGAGCGCGGTGAGCGGGGAAGCTACCGTTGGCGGTCGTTTTACGGCGCAACTCGACGATGACGCTCTCGGCGCCTTGTCCGCGCCGGCGGCGGACGGCCGGAACCGGACTACGGGCAAGGGTTGAATATGGTTCGATTGGCGGCGGCGAGCTAGAATGCGGGAGTTACTTGTTCCGGAGTCAAACGCATGTCGACGGTAGCCGCGAAGCAGACGGCGCCCTATGGCGCCAGGGACGCCGGCGCGATCATGACGCTCGACGAGTTCGAGGAGGCCGACTTCGAAATCGGGCACCGATACGAGCTGATCCATGGAGTCTTGGTTGTCACCCCGCCCCCACTCGAAGTAGAGCGCGACGCCAATGAACAGTTGGGATATTGGCTGCGCGGCTATCAAGAATCGCACCCGCAAGGCAAGGCCCTTGATTTGACGCTGCCGGAGCAGAACGTGCGGACCATTGGCCAGGACCGCCGTTGCGACCGGGTGAATTGGGCCGGCTTGGGGCGGCGGCCACGAAGCCGCGGGCCGGTCGCTCGCCGCGATGTGCCAACGATCGTGGTCGAGTTCCCTTCTTCGCGCCCAATCGACAAGCGGCGCGACTACCTTCAGAAGGACCCCGAGTACCGCGAGATCGGCGTGCGGGAGTATTGGATCATCGCCCGCTTCCGTCGCACACTGACCGTGCATCATTGGCGCGGCGCCCGCTGGGCCAAGCGGGTCATCCACGAAGCCGACACGTACCGCACACCCCTCTTGCCCGGCTTCGTGTTGTCGTTGGCTAAGCTCTTGGCTGTCTCCGACCAGTACCAGGAGTGATGCCGAGATCAGGCGGATCGATCCTGCGATTCATCCGGATTCGGGGATTCTTCACAGGGCGGCTCGCCGTCCGCCCTGAAAGGGCGCGCTGCAGCAGCCAGGGGCAACGCCCCTGGTTCGCAGAACGAAAACCCGTTGTAAGCCCCACCGGGGCGCGCTTAGCGTTTTGCCGCCGCGACGCTCAGCGCGCCACGTTGGGGCTCTTTATGCGGTTTGGCGCGAGTCCGAGTACCGGGGACTTCGGCAAGCTCGATCGACCGACCGCGCGGCGAATGTTGGGCGTCAGATGTATTCGTCGAGCTCGGCGGTATAATCGGAATAGCGCGTTCCTTTGAGAGCCGCGAAATCATGAGGAGAAATCCATGGGATTTACCTTCGAGGCAATTTACGAAAACGGCGTCCTTCGGCCCACGCAACCCTTGCCGTTTGAGGAGAACGAACGGGTGTGCGTGACCGTCGAAAGCCCATTGGATTTGGTTCGACGCTCGTTTGGGGCGCTCGAATGGAAAGGCGACCCCAAAGTGCTCGAGCACTTTGCGCTTGGCCCGATCGAGGAATTATGACGTTAGTCGTGATCGCACAAGGCGCCTCGGTTTTTGTCGATGCCAACACTTTCGTCTACCGCAAGAAGATGTGATAAGAGCAAGCCATGAGAATCCGCATCCCCCAATTCTACGTCGTAAACTACGCAAGCGTTGGCGATGCCATCCGAACAGGATGGTTCAGCCACCGAGTGCCCGGCGCCGACAGGGCCTACTTCGGTTTCTCAGACCGCGCGCTGGCGGAGAGATTTGGGGCGACGGCTACACTCGGTGGCTTCGGACCGGTGTCGGTGGATCGCGGCAGGTGGCTGCCCACTTTTCTCGATTACCCCGATCTGCGGCGGCAATTGGAAACGGGCCTGGCCAACCCGGGCACGTCCGTCAAGCTCCTCGCGCTCGATCCGCCCAGCTTCGACGTTCCGGTCGTTTACGTCGCCCCGACCGCCGCCGTGATTGAGGCGCTTTCGTCGAATCCCGACGTCGAATCGGGAATCGAAGTCGATTTTCAATCGTGCAGCAACTTGCCGTCGCAGACCAAGCCCGATCCGATCGAGTCGCTGCGCCGGTTGCCGCCGGGCTCGGCCTGCCTCATCGACAGCCACAAGCCCCCGGCGCCGCCGCGGGCGGCTTGGGTCCTGCGCCGAACCGACGCCCAAATCGCGGAGTTGGAGCGGCACGGGGAATGTCAGATCTGGCAACGCGCCACGGCGTGGAACTATACGTTCGCCGCGTCGGGTGTCGAGGTGCGCCTCGTCGCGGCGGCGATCGCCGTTGGGCTCGAGCCATTCGCGCCGGAGAACATTTCGGTGGCATTCATCAACCAACACGACCCCGGCTGCCGAAACATTCTCGAATACCTCGCCGCGCAGGACATCACGCCGATCGCCCTGGTCGGCGATTCCGACGAAGCCGGCTTCTCGTTGCCGGTCAAGAACACGCTACGCGAGTTCGCGCAAACGGTCCTTCCACGGATTTCCTCGGTGCCGCCCTGGACGCGCAGCGACTTCGCGCATTGCGTCTCTCTGTTCCGAGAGCGGTTTCCCAACAAGCTCGCGCTTTGGAACCACCTCGCCCGAGGTGTGCGACCGCGCTTGACGGAAGGCTCGACTTGATGAGTAACAGCTTGACGACGTCCACCGTTTTCCGGCGATGGCAAGAAAACCTAAATGCCTATTTTCTTCCGGCCGTCGACGAGGCGGAGGCGCTCGTCCGTTCGCGCCGTGGCCCCGGTCCCGACGGCGGAGGCGATGATTCTATAGCGGCCGCCTGCGATTGGCCGCTGCGCCAGGCAGATTGAAAAGCGCGGCGATACACGGCGTAGTTGATCGAGGCCATCAGCGGAAGTGATGCGATGCCTACGAATGGGATCCATTGCACCGACAACAGCGCCAGACAGGCTAAGCGGCCAATCCACTTCGCCCGTAAGGCCGATCCGAACGGAACGTACCGCCGCAATGGATTGACGACCTGGAAGCGATAGAAAACGATGGCTGGCACGACGCCCAGCACCGGCACCAATCCTAAGATAAAGCAGATCAGCAGCGTTCGTGTCAGCCTTCCTCGAACGGCGCGCAGGTACGCGTCCATCTGCGCATCGCCGGCGAAGACATCGCGGCCGCAGCACTCGCACGACTGCCGCGGTCGCGACCGCCTCAGGCGCGTCGCGCAGTGGTAACACCGGCCAACCGCGAGAAGGTGTAGGGGGTGGTGGTCCGCGTCGGCGGGCCGATCCACGGCCGGCTGGCCAAGCCAATTAACTGAGCACGCCTGGCGGTTGGGAGCGTCGCAAGCCGGGCAAGCCGTCGCGCAGTGATAGATTGCGTTTCCGCACAATGAGCAGGGTATGCGCCGGCGCTCTTCCCGCTGCTGGGCGGTTTTCCGCCAGAGGTAAAGAAGCCCGAAAGCCACCCCCGTGATGAAGGTCATCAGCAGGGGAAACGCGACCAGCATCACCGCGCCGAGCACGACCCATGCGTCTTCGGCCCAGTTGCAGACCTTCTGAAGCCCCAAGGAATCGCCTGAGTCGGTCTCGGTCAGCAGTTCATAGAACGACCGCCTCGCTGAGGCGAGGAAGTAAACGCCGCCTGCCGCAATGAGCCCGAACACGCCGTCGGAAAGACCGGCCTGTTGAATGGCCCGCACGAGCTCGGCGTCCGCGGCGCTCGCCACGCCCAAGGACGTGAGCAAGGCCATCGCCGACTTCACCGGGCCATCGAACTGATCCAGGAATTGCCGCAGATCGGCGTCCTTCGTGGCCCAACATTCGAGGCAAGAGAGGATACCGAGGACGACCAGCGATGCATTACACGCGAACCATGGCGGAGCATCGAGCTTGCGCGCCAGTTCCGACTCCGCGATGAACGGGACGAAATTGCCGAAGCGCACAAGCAACGCCGTGACAAAAGCGGGGAGAAACGCGCGCGATGGAAAGAGCCCGCCCGAGCCTAGCGTGTGGATGAAGCTGACTAGCGACATGACGACAGTATCCGACGGCGACGCGGCGGGAGACAGTTCAAAGTTTACACCGCGGCAGGCGCGACGCAACTGCCGTAGGCCGCGTTTCCCGGCTGCCAGACGACGGACGGCTCGGCGGTTCGCGACGGAGGAGGTCACCCGTCAGGTCAGGCGCGGCGCGAGGCACCTTCGGTGCTCAGGAACGCCGGGCAGCCCGACGTCGCGTGACGACAACGACCAGGCCTCAAGGATCGCGAACGTCACACCACTGGCGATCAGAACTCGGCCGGCGGCGAAAGGCCGTCGGAAGTCGGCCGCGGGTCATTTACGATTGCTGCAAGCACTCCGTCCAGGGCCAGCCATTTGAAACGCATCAGCGTGGTCGTCGCCGCGGGTCGCGCGGCGATCAATCCTGGCGCGGCTGCGGCGGACAACTCGGGCGCGGCCCGTGGCATGGGTGGCACGACCGCGACCGTTGAGGGCGAGAGTGGCCGAATCACGGCCGGCGCGATTGCGGGGGGCTGCCGTGCGACATCGCCAAAAAGGCCCTTGATTTCAGCCGCAGTTACCCACCTACCATCTTTTCCTTTTCGGACGAGGTCGGTCGTGGCGAACCTTCGCTCAGCCGCCAACCGGCGCAGCTCGCCGGCGCCCAACGGTCCAACTTCCGTGCCCATGATCTGAACAAACCATTCACTCGCCATCGGTGTGCCCTCTCGCCAAGAGGTAGGACTGCTACGCTACATGCCGGTAAGGATAAAGCAGGCGACGGCCAGCGACAAGACAGCGGCATCCAAGAATCATCGTTGACGCGCCGCGCACTCAGTCCGCAACCAAGCCATCAGCTTTAGCGTGATGGCGGCGTTCCATAGTGGAACGTCTTCAAAGGTCACCGCCGCGCGTTGCCAGCCGTTTTGGACGCAAAAAATGGGGCCGGCCTCATCGTGATCGCCGCCGCGATCACGCGGCGCTCAGCGGACGCAGCATATTACATGCAGTTCGGCCGATTCGATTGATCAGAAGGAAATTTGCGACACCTTGGCCGGCTTTGTCCGCCAGATTGCCGAATGGCACCCAATCGAGGGCAGAAATGCCGACACCGTGGAGAGCGTTTGGAACCGCGTCCGTGAGCGATGAGGCGATTTCTTCGCCGTGTTCTTCGGCCTCACCCGCGAAAAAGGCCTGTCCCATCACCAGGGCGAAAAGATAGAGCATATCCAGCGGCCCCGTCCGCAATTGATACACGCGGCACAGCGACCCCAGCATGGTGGTTCCCCTGTAAATGACGACCGCGATGTCGAGCAATGCAAACGGGCAGATTGCGGTCTTCGCGGCCGTAAGAAGGGCGTTGTCTCTGATGATCTTATCAGCCGCTGTATCGAGTGGCTTGAGGAAGCATTTTTCAAAACTTTCCTGCCAAGCCTTCGAATCCTGAAGATTGCCGGCGCCCAGTAGATCCGAGCGCTTCCGCTTCATCATGTCCAGATCGCCGTCGGGAAGTCCCCATCGTTTAAGGAATTCCCGCTGCCCCGTGTCGTCGAGAGCGTACTGTTCCATGTACTTGCTCAGTTGCTCCCTCGCCGCCGCATGAACGTGGCTCCCAAGTTCGCGCAGGTGCTCACGTTCCTCCAGCAATCGCCGCGTGAGTGGGCGATTTGTCATCGTCATGCTTGTCCGCGGCACTGGTCGATTTGACGGCACTCAGCACGAACTCCACGGGCTCAATCCCCTCGAGATAGCTGCACGTGGGATTGATGACCTGCGATAGCAACGTGGAAAGCCGGTTTTCGCGCACGTCCGATATGGCCACGAGGTCGGCCTTCGTCGCCACGAACGCCACACGCTCCACCTTTCCGGGCCGGAGCGAAAGCTTCACCGCGGATGCGATATTCAGCCCCAAATCGCGCAAGCCCCGTCCCAGGGATCGCCAGCCCTCTCGCTTCGGCACGAGCGCCTTCAAGACCTGTACGATGAGGTGGCTCTGATCGGCGACCGCCCCCGCTCCGGACATGAGTAGATTCGGCACGTCAATCAACAGCATCAGCCTATCGCAGATCTTAAGTGGTTCATCCGGAATCTGCGTACCAACTGGGGTGACGGACGGAGTACCGGTGGCCTCTTCTCTGGACCGCCTGCCACGGTAAGATGTGAATTCGA
>DATLQY010000926.1:0-3041 GCA_035534975.1 Pirellulales bacterium | reverse complement strand
ATGGGCGCCGAAGCCCAGTAATCCATGCTTGCCATAGCGATCCGTCTCCAGCCCCGCTCCCAGGCCCCGCCAGTAATAAATTATTATACCTATACATATTACTAAATCAATAGGCTGGCACGATTAAATCGACAGACTCCTCGTCGGGGTCGGTGAAGCAGATTCCGTGCTTCGGTCGTGCGACGCTATAGCGCGCCATCTGATTCACCATTGAGATCAAGCGTGGTTTAACAGGCGGCGGGCCTTTGCTTGCACCACCGCGATGAAATTGTTGGCACGTGCGTAGGCTTCATATTCTGAGCGCTCGTCGTCCGTAAGCTCACCCTCGTTGCACTTGCGCGCGAGCTGCTCGGCCCGCTGCGCCAGCCACTCATCTCCACGAAATTCGACGATGGCGCGCGCTTGCTCCCGCGTGAGCAAACTAAAGATCGGGTCGGTTGCGCGATCGAAGGCCGAACGGTCGAATGCAGTCGCCATGATTTGCCTTTGAAGCGTGGTAGACAAAGCCCTTTACGAATTCAATTCTACCACAGGGCGAGCCCGCTGCCATCCCGTCGGCGCTTTCTTCCTTCATCTCGCTCGCCGTACACGTCCGCGTAACGGGGGTCCGGCCGTTCTCCTCACTTCTCCGGCGGCAAGCGCACGCTCTTGAGGTCGATGACCGCGCCGCGCGGCGGACCGTCGGGGCGGATGGTCAGCGAAACTTGCTTGTCGGAGAAGCGGGCCAAACCGAGGTCGAGGACCTCGACGACGCCATAGCGGAGGCTCGGGAAGAAAAACACCGGCGCCGCCAGCGCCGGCGCCCAGGCGTCCGCCCCACCGCAGCGTGGAACGCGCCCAGTTAGCCACAGACCGCTGGCGCTGGCGGCACCAGCGATCTGGTGACGACGCCTCCGCCATAGGCGGTCGAACACGGCGAGATTCTTGCGGCCGTCGCGCATTTGCACTAGCCCAAAAAAAACAACGGGCCGCTTAAAGGCTAGGATCGGACAATGACCACGTAGCTCTGACACTCCGTGGCGGAGATCGCCGGTCGCCGTTGGCGACCGGCCTGACGGCCCCCGTCACGGAGTGCCGCGGCTACGAGCCTTTAAGCGGCCCGTTGAAAAAAAAGCTGCCCAACCCACGGCACTGTGCCTTGGAAACCGGTGCCTTGGAAACCGGTGCCTTGAAAACCGGCCCGCAAGAAAACCAAGACTCTACGGATTGGGCGGACAAACGCGATGCGACGCAAAACTTCGGAACCAAAATCGACTGTAGAACGGTGATTTTCGCACGCCAATCCCATTCTTCCCGTGGGCCCTTGGCGCGGTTATGATGTCGTGATCCCACCTTCCACTGGGGGCCGCCCACCGACCCGAGGAACACGCCATGAACCGATCCCACGTTTACCGAACCTGCCTTCACGGGGCTTTGTTGACGGCTTGGACGATTTTCATTTTCGGCACCGCTCGTGCCGGCGAGCCGGCCGCCGCCGAAGGGGTGACGTTGGCCAATGTCGTCCCGCCCGGCGACAACCTGCGCGACGAGCCGCTGGCCGGCGAGTTTTCGCGCGAGCGCGCCGCGCGGTTCCTCGACTCAGCCGCGCTGGAATGGCAGAAGTCGATGCAATGTTTCACCTGCCATACGAACTACGCCTATCTCATGGCCCGGCCGTCGATATCGGCCAATGCTCCCGCGCACGCCGAGGTCCGCGACTTTTTGGAGAAGCTGGTCGCCGAGCGCTGGGAAACGCAAGGGCCGCGCTGGGACGCCGAGGTGGTCATGTCGGCCGCCGTGCTGGCGTTCAACGACGCGGCCACCAGCGGCAAACTCCACCCCGTCACCCAAAAGGCGTTCGATCGGATGTGGACCAGGCAGCGTGCCGACGGCGGATTCGATTGGCTCAAGTGCGGCTGGCCGCCGATGGAGTCCGACGATCATTTCGGCGCCACGATGGCCGCCATCGGCGTGGGCGTCGCTCCGGAAGGCTACGCCCAAACCGACACCGCCAAAGTGGGCGTGGAGAAAATCCGCAATTACCTCCGCGCCAACCCCGCCCCGACGTTGCACCACCGTGCCATGGTCCTCTGGGCCTCGACGTACCACGACGGGTTCCTCGCGACCGACGAGCGAAAGGCCGTCGTCGACGATCTCCTTGCCAAGCAACACGCCGACGGCGGTTGGGGACTGGCTTCGCTTGGCGATTGGAAGCGTGTCGACAATCTGGAGCAGGATCCGGCCACCAGCGACGGTTACGGCACCGGCTTCGTGATCTACGTCTTGCGCCGTTCGGGCCTGCCGGCGGACGACGCGCGTTTGCAAAAGGGGATCGCCTGGCTCAAGGCGAACCAGCGGGCCAGCGGCCGCTGGTTTACTCGCTCGTTGAACAAGGACAACAAGCACTTCATCACCCATGCCGGCACTGCGTTTGCCGTGATGGCGCTGGCCGCATGCCAGTCTCTTGGCGCGAGTGCCGCCGTGGCCGCCGCCGGTTTGCCCGACCCCGCCAAGACCAAGCCGGTGGCGGTGCTCGAAGTGCCGCACTATTGCGAGGGCGTGGCCTTCGATCACGCAGGAAACGGCTATCTCTCCGAAGGAGACACGATCTGGCAGTTCACGCTCGACGGCAAAGCCCGCGAGTGGGCCAAGACCGGCGCTCCCAATGGGCACAAGGTGCTGGCCGACGGAACTCACCTGGTCTGCGACGCCAGTCGACACGCCGTGCTGCACCTCTCGGCTGACGGAATGATGCTTGAGCCCGCCTCGAAGGAGTGCGACGGCAAACCGCTGCGCGGTCCCAACGACCTGACGCTCGACACGCCGCACGGCGGCTTTTACTTCAGCGATCCCGGAGATTCCAGCGACAAGCAGCCGACCGGCACCGTCCATTACGTCGATGCCCAAGGCACGACCCACCTCGTCGACGAAGGGTTGGCTTATCCCAATGGCATCGTTCTGACGGCCGACGGCAAACTTCTCTATCTGGCCGAGAGCAAACACAATCGCGTGCTGGTGTACCAGGTGACGGCGCCGGGCCAGGCGGTCCATCGCCGCGTGTT
>DATLQY010000925.1:0-3044 GCA_035534975.1 Pirellulales bacterium | reverse complement strand
CGACGCGCATGAGCAGGTGCGTCTTTCCAGTCCCCGCCTCGCCAAGGACGAGGATCCCTTGCGAATTCGGACTACCGCCGGACGGTGGCGGCCGAGTAAGTTCCTTGAGGGCTCGAACGATCCGACTGTATGCTTTTCGGTTGTAGTCCTCGAAATCCGGAACCTGGTCCCACGGCGTGTCAACGCGATCCCAAAACCTCGGTGGCGCGTCTTCAAGCAAGCGCCGATACGCTCCGCCCGTGTCCTCGTGCATTGATGCTCCTCTCTCGCCCTAGGTCACACGAATTCCCGCCACGGCCCCGAGAGAGATGCAGTTGGCGGTACGAGTACGTGTCTCCAGCGGCCGTCGCTGCACGCTCCACTACCCGCGGCGAGTGAGTGCCGGCTGGTTAGTCTAGCGGTCCCCGCGGCGCGAAGCAACGAAAAAACGGCCGACGGAACCCTCCGGCTGCCGCATTGGCATCGATCGCATCCGCCGTCGTTTCCACTTGATTATCGACCGGATCCCAGCTTTTCCCGAGGATCGCGGCGCCGATCAGGTCAAATCCCGTTTGAACTTCATTGCGGTTCGTTCGTTTCCAGTTGGCACTCGAAATGAAATCCAAGCTACGGCCGGCGCACGAGGGCCGGCGCGGCCGGCCTGGCCCGCGCCGCCTGGCTCGCTTCGTGCGACTGGTTAACCAAGTAACCCGGCGTGCAGCCGATCGCGACGACCAACACCGCGCAGACAATGGCGGCCGACGCCGCGCCGCGGCCCCCTTCGGCGCGGGCGGTGGCCAAGGGTGCGCGGAAGTACATCGCGGCGACGATCCGCAGGTAATACGCCGCCGCCACCGCCGCGTTCAACACGCCGATCACCGCCAGCAAGAGAAACCAAATCTGTTCCGGCGCCGGTGTGTCGCCACCGCCAAGGCCAAAGCCGAAGGCGCTGGCGAAGATGGTGAACTTGCCCCAGAAGCCGGCCAGGGGAGGAATGCCGGCCAGGCTGAACATGAACACCGCGATCGCCAAGGCCGTGAACGGATGAGTCCTGCCCAAGCCGGCCAGTTCATCGACGCCGTCGATCTGCCTCGACTCGCCGCCCAGAAAGGTCAGCGCCGCGAACGTGCCCGCCGTGGCCAGCACATAGACCACCAGGTAGAAAAGCATCGCCCCCATGCCGTCGAGCGCGGGCGAATCGCCGGCCTGGTCGGCCACGGTGAATCCGACCGCCAGCCCCAGGAGCATGTACCCCGCGTGCGCGATCGATGAATAGGCCAACAGACGCCGGACATTGTCTTGCCAAAGCGCGAGCGCGTTGCCGACGGTCATCGTCAGCACAGCCAGCACGGTCAGCGCGGTGGTGATTTGCCAATCGAAGAGCCACATGCCGGGCATCGCGGCGGCGACGATCCGCGTCAGAGCGACGATCCCCGCAATCTTGGGCAACACGGCCAGCACGCCGGCGTTACCGTTCGTGGTGCCCTGATAGACGTCGGGGGCGTAAAAGTGGAAAGGGACGGCCGCGATCTTGAATCCCAGTCCGGCGAACACGAGCACCAGTGCCACGGCCGCCAGCGCTTCGCGCCCTACCGGCTGGTCCGCGGCCTCGCCGAGCGCGGTGGAAAGCGATGCCAGTTCGGTCGAGCCGGCGAGTCCGTAGAGGAAACTGAATCCGTAGAGCGTCAGGGCCGACGAAAGGATGCTCAGGAAGAAGTACTTCACGGCGGCCTCGGACGATGCCACGTCGCGGCGGCCCAGGTACAAAAGCACGTAGGTGGGAATCGAGATCAGCTCGATGCCCAAAAACAGCAGCACGAGCTCCCGTGCGCCCGCCACCAGCATGGTCCCACTCACTGCCAAAAGCAACGTACCGATGAGCTCAGGCTCCTGCACGTCGCGGCCGGGCTGCGACGCCGTCAGCACCAAGACCAGGCCCGCCGCCAACGCCAGCCAACGCGCGTAGATTGCCAGGCGATCCATGCGGCCGGCCGAGTCGAGCGCCAAGGGACCGATCGAAGCGAATGCGGGTGATTCGTGTACCGCCGCGGCCGAGCCCGCCGTCGTTTGCTGATAGAGCGCCGCGGCGGCAACGAGCAACCCGGCCACGGCTACCCAGCCCCATGTGCCGCGCTCCGGCAGGAACGCGCCGGCCACATAGATGAACGTGGCCAGCGCGATCAACGTCAATTCGGGCAGCAACATCAGCACGGTTTCAATCGACACGCGTCAAGCCTCCGGTTGGATTGGGCACCCGCGCAGCGGGCCGGCTCCGCGTGCGAACGTCGCCGGGGACGATCTGCGTCCCGATGGATGATGTCGGCCGTGGGGTGACACGGGGCCGCGGAGCGGCCGAAGGGACGTTCGGGGCACCCGCAGGGCGGGTCGGCAGAGCGTGGGAACGAGGGGAAAGGTGGGCCTGCGCTCGCCGACCCGCTGCGCGGGTGCCCCGGATCTGGTCCCACCCTACGGGATTACTTACCGCCACCGGCCGTCCGACGGGCTGACCGTACTCCCTGGCGTACGTGGCCGAGCTGGTGACGCCGTCGACAAGCCGGTCGAGGTCTTGGCTCATTGGCGCGATGAAATGTTGCGGCCAGAGTCCGATCCAGAAGACGAACACCAACAGCGGTGCCAATGCGCACACCTCGCGCGGCGACATGTCGCGCACCGCCGGGCCTTCTTGGTGGGCCGGTTCGCGCACGGAGCGGAAGAAAACACGCTCGTAGAGCCAGAGCATGTACCAGGCGCCGAGCACTACGCCAAACACCCCCAAGACGGCGATCGCCCGCCACTCGAGCGACCACTCGATCGGCGCCTCGGCGTAACCGCGCTGGAACATCCCCGTGAGCACCAGGAACTCGCCCGCAAAACCGTTCATTCCCGGCAGGCCGATGCTCGACAAGGTGAAGAGCATCATGAACGTGGAAAGCAGCGGAAGCCGGCGAGCCAGGCCGCCATAGTCGGCGATCTGGCGGGTGTGGTAGCGTTCGTAGAGCATGCCCACCAGGGCGAACAGTCCGCCGGTCGAAAGCCCGTGATTGATCATTTGCAAGTTGCCGCCG
>DATLQY010000924.1:0-4557 GCA_035534975.1 Pirellulales bacterium | reverse complement strand
GGTCCGTTCGGCCTGTTCGGCCGAGCGGCGGGCGCGAATTTCCAGCGCGGTCTGGGCGTGTTCGGCGGCGAGCAGTCGGCTCGACCGATCGACAAGCGTTTCTTGCAGCAGCGCGAGCGCGCGGCGCCAATCCGCCGCGCCGATCGACGCCGGCCAATCGACGGCGGCCAAGGCCGAGGCGTCGCGAGGATCGACCTGGCAAAGCCGTTGGAGCTGGCGGCAAACGTCGTTCTGCCGGCGCCGAGCGCTGGCCGAGAACGATATCCAAGGCAGCGCCGCCAGCAGCGTCGCGACCGTAAAGCAGCCGAAGCGGCACGACCACGACGAGGGCCAAGCGTCAGAGTCGGCCAACGACGCGGCGCCGGCGGCAAC
The DNA here is from genome assembly GCA_035534975.1 of Pirellulales bacterium. Lineage (GTDB taxonomy): Bacteria > Planctomycetota > Planctomycetia > Pirellulales > JAICIG01 > DATKSN01. The sequence continues at coordinate 4,185 of DATLQY010000924.1, read as the reverse complement.
GCCGAGCGCGGCGGCCGTCCCGAGCAGGGTGGCCTTCGAGTGGATCATGATCGCGGGTGTCGGTTCGAGTACACGGGGGACCCACTGAAAAGTAGGACAATTCGAATGAGTTGTCCAAGGCCGAGGCCCGTTCAAACCAGGATTTCGCGGCCTGCAAGTCCCTTGCGGTTACCACGCCATCCCAGACATCCGGTACAATCCGGCCGATCCAGGAAAACCGTTGGCGTTCGCGGCTACGAATGCGATTTTCCCGGCTGCCCCCAATGATTTTTGTTGAACTGCTCTGACCCGCCCCTTGAAATCGTCAGTGTCGTCCATTGCTCCCCTGCATGGATTCGGGCAACTTGAACGATCTGCCCGATGTGGTAGCAGGTGTGTCCCAGAGAGCGTTCAAGGGCCAACGGCACAGAATGCGGTTCCCCACGGACCGATACCGCCTTTCCGAGGTCTTCCCGCTTCAGGCTCTTGAGCGTCGTTAGCAAGCAGGCCCAGCCACGTTCCCAGAATTCCAAGAGTTCCGCCCGACTGCTGAAGGAGTCCACGAACTCGTCATCCCGGTTGCGCCCTGGTTTCTCCCCATCCGTCGCCAGGAAGTCGGTCCAGCGAGAAATCAGGTTCCCGGCGATGTGCTTCATGATGACGGCAATGGAGTTCGTGTTCTCGTCGAGAGCGACGTGAAGCTTTTCGTCAGGCACTTGTTCGACGGCTCGATCCGCCAGGCGCTTGTTCGCCTCGAAAGCGTTGATGGCGGCTGCAACGAATTCGGCGGGGATGTCCATGCGGTGTTCTTTGTCGGCCGACAAGATTTTACCCGTCACCGGATCGTTGGCAATCCTTGTCGGACTGCCCTTGACCTTGGCAGTTGTTCGCCATCATTAGCAGGCGATCATTTCCACAGGTTCCGATCCAACATTCGGTAATTGATCGCCTCGCTGATGTGGACCGCGCGGATCGCCTCGCTCGAGTCGAGGTCGGCGATGGTTCGCGCAACTCGCAACACCTTGTCGTGGGCGCGGGCCGAGAGCCCCAGCTCGTTGACGCTGGCCTTCAAGAGGTTCATGCAATCGTCGTCGAGCTTGCAGTGCTGGCGAATTTGCCGCGTGGTCATCTTGGCGTTCAGCCGCGTGCGCGTGGTGGCGAACCGCGCGGCCTGCACGGCGCGGGCAGCAATGACTTGTTCGCGCATCTGCGCGCTGCTCGTACCCGCCACGCCGCCGGCCAGCTCGCGGAAGGGCACGGCGGGCACCTCGATGTGGATGTCGATCCGGTCGAGCAAGGGACCGCTGATCTTGGCCATGTAACGTTCGATTTGCGGAATCGAGCAATGGCAATCGCGGCGCGGTTCGTTGCGGTACCCGCAGGGACACGGGTTCAAGGCCGCGATCAGGATGAAGTTCGAGGGGAACGTCGTGCTGGCCAAAGCACGGCTAATCGTCACCGTGCCGTCCTCCAGCGGCTGGCGGAGCACCTCGAGCGTCCGGCGGTTGAACTCGGGCAGCTCGTCGAGGAACAAGACGCCGTTGTGCGAAAGGCTGATCTCTCCCGGCGTGGGGGTCGAGCCGCCGCCGACCAGGCCCGCATCGCTGATCGTGTGGTGCGGCGATCGGTAAGGGCGCGTGGCTAACAGGGGCTGGCCCGGCGGCAAGAGGCCCATGGCGCTATAGACGCGGCTGGTCTCGATCGACTCCGGCGCGGTCAGGTCGGGCAGGATCGTCGGCAAGCGCTTGGCGAGCATCGTCTTACCCGACCCGGGGGGACCGAGCATCAGTAAATTGTGCGCCCCGGCGGCGGCGATCGTGATCGCCCGTTTGGTCATCTCCTGGCCGCGGACGTCGGAGAAATCGACGTCGTAATGGGCCAAGGCGTGGAACCATTCGTCCAGGCGGGGTGGGGTCGGCTCGATGTCGATCTGGCCGGTCAGAAAGGCCGCGGCCTGGGCCAGGCTGGAGACGGCAATCACCTCGACCCCCTCGACCACGGCCGCTTCAGCGGCGCTTTCGGCCGGGACCAACAGCCCCTTCATTCCGGCCCCGTTCGCGGTGGCAATCGCCATCGATAGCGCGCCCTTGGTGGGCCGCGTGCTGCCGTCGAGCGCCAGTTCGCCCACGACGGCGTAGCGTTCGAAACGATCGGAAGCCAGTTGCCCGCTGCCGGCCAGAATGCCGAGCGTGATCGGCAGGTCGAACGAGGCGGCCTGCTTGGGCAAGTCGGCCGGGGCCAGGTTTATCACCACCCGGTTGCCCGGCCGGCGGAAGCCAGAGTTGACCAACGCTCGCTCGATGCGGTGGGTACACTCCTTGACGGCCGCCTCGGGCAGTCCGACGAGCACGGTCTTGGGGAGCGAGCTGTCGGAGACGTCGACCTCGACCTCGACGGGCAAGGCTTCGATTCCCAGCAACGAGAAGGTCCGCAGTTTCGCCAGCATCGGTTGCCCCTGGGGCGGGTGGGAGATCGGAAGTCGGAAATCGGAGGTTTTCAGGGCGCCATCGCTTTGACACCAAACGGTGGCAATACGTCAAACTGCCACCCTCGCTTGCTGAGCGACTCTTCCGATACGACGGTTTTCCTGCGGAGTAGCGGCTTGACCGACCAACCATCGATCGTCTTATCGAGCTTGAATCCGGAACGAAACGACAAGGCAAGGCCCTTGCCTTTTCCACTGACAGGTCTCACCTGGATTCTGCTGGCCCAGGTGATTTCACTGATTGCATCATCGTAGGTGCTGATCAAATAGCACCGCAAGAGCGTGGGATAGACTCGAACACCGTGAAACAAGGAACGAGGAAGCTTCTGGAAAACCAGTTCGTAGGCAACCTCACGGGCCAATCCGATCTCATGCTTGCGGCCGCAATCGCGCCTTTGGAAGACAAACGGATGGACCAGGACCAGTTCGTCGATGAGTGATTGCCCCGAAAGTTGGTCGAAAGTCGATAGAGCTGACGTACTCAGCTTACCCTTTCGCAAGAGGGCGAGATCGCTCATTGCCGCGGCTGAAAACATTGGCTTCGCTTCCCTTTTCAATTACTTGACCTTTACGTCTCCGACGGAGCCGTCTGTGTACCGGAAGTAGTGGACTTCAATTTCGTCGCCGTGCTCGTCTTCGTAGATGTCGTAGTGCTTCATGGTTCCCGGTTGGGCGATTGGCGAAGTAGCAGGTGTAGGGCTACCGGCTTTGGGCCCCTTGGATTTCCAGTTACTCGGATCGCCATGCAGGATCACATCCGCGAAATCGATGTAATCAAGGGGGTCTGCCATTTCCATCGTTTGCGGCTACTTTCCGTTGCTCGACGCGGGTCTTGCGGTCGGCGGGCATTCTACCAGTCTCCGTGAGCGGATGGCACCCCTTGGGGAAGGCGACGAATTCCACCCCAATCATACCAGGTTTCCATCGACGGGGTCGAACGACGCGGCCTGCTTGGGACAAGTCGGCCCGTGCCAGGTTGATCACCACGCCGTTGCCCGGCCGGCGGAAACCTGAGTTGATCAACGCCCGTTCGATGTGGTAAGTACACTCCTTGACGGCCGCCTCGGGCAGTCCGACGAGCACCGTCTTTGGGAGCGGGCTGTCGGATACTTCTACCTCGACGGGCAAGGCTTCGATTCCCAGCCACGGACGGCTTCCGACGCCAAGGCGTATCGGAAAAACGAAAACCGGGGGTTGGCCGTGGATGGTTGGAGAATGAATTCTCATGTTTACGCCGTGATTCCGGCCGCGTCAGGTATAACCATGGGAAGGTATAATCTCGAAAAAAAAGCGCATCGCCGGCGTACAATGTGTCTGGTTTTGAGGCGCTTTTCCGACCGCGGCGGCTGGCGGCCCCGGCCAAGTTAATGGCTTCGCCCGAAGGGAAGGCGGCCTGGGCCGCCTGCTGAATCTTCCTGGGCTTGCCTTCGGTCACGCTCACCCCGGCGCGCCTCGACCGCGACAACAAGGGCCGCATCGCCCTGTTCCAAGACATCGCGCGCGTGGGATCGAATGCCGACGTGAAGCAGCCGCGCGGCGGCCGGCACCGCCATTCCGGGGGGCGTCGGAATCCTATAAAATGCGCCATATGGCGCATTTATGGTCCGCGAGGTTTTCGGGCGTTTCCTCGCTGCTTTCCCACCGCTGGCCGGGCCCTCTTGCTGCGCAGCAACGAGCAGGCAAAAATGGCGGACCGGGCGTCGCACAGAAAAACCGATGAG
>DATLQY010000923.1:0-11902 GCA_035534975.1 Pirellulales bacterium | reverse complement strand
GCCCTGGCTACCTTACAGCCGTCGAGGAGCGCCGTGTGACAACCCTCGCGAACCGGCTTCCGTCGTCGACTTCGTGCGAGCGCTCGCAGGCCCGCTGGGTGGGCTTGAGCTGGGCCGTTTGGGTGACATTGGTCGTCGCCATGGCGGCCTATGCGCATGCCCGCCCTCAATCGCACACGGTGTATGACATTTACTCCGCGGCGGCACGTCGCTGGATGGCCGGCGAAGACGTCTACGTGCGTACTCGGGAGTACTTTCGCTACAGCCCGCTGTTTGCCGCGTCGTTGACTCCGCTCGCCGTGCTGCCCGACGAATGGGGCGGCGTGGTTTGGAAGCTCGCCAACTGCGGCTTCCTTGCGTTGGGAATCGGGGCATGGGTACGGCGTCTTTACCCGGGTGAGTTCAGCCCGACCCAGGTGGCGGCGGTGTTCTTGCTGGCGCTACCGATGTCGTTGCACAGCATGTACAACAGCCAGGCGAATTTGATGATGTTGGCCTCGCTGCTCTTGGGGGTGGCGGCCGCCGCCGACGGCAAGTGGAACCGCGCCGCCGCCTGGCTTGCTTGGGCCACGCTCGTCAAGGGCTATCCGATGGCCCTGGCACTCTTGCTGGCCGCCCTTTTTCCTCGGCGTTTCGCGCCGCGTTTCCTGTTCGCCTTGGGCGTGGGCCTGCTGCTGCCGTTCGCCATGCAGCGTCCCGCGTTCGTTCAAGCGGAATATGCCAGTTGGTGTACGCACTTGTTCGACAGCACCCAGATCATGCGCGAGCGGGTGCGGACCGTCGATTGGCTGGCCATGATCTACTACCGGCCGCTATCGGAGCGTGGCTTCTTCGCGCTCGAAGTCGGCGGGGGCCTCTTGGTCCTGGCGCGCTCGCTTTGGGAGCGGAAGCGAACGAGCGACCCGCGCGCGTGGTTGGCGACGACCTTCGATTGGTTCGCGTTGTGGGTGGTGCTCCTCGGGCCGGCCACGGAGGGCTGCACTTACATTGTCTTCGCCCCCACCGCCGCGATGGCGGTCGTCCGCGCCTTCGCGCTTTACGGCGGTGTCGCTCGGCTGGCAACGGTCGTCGGACTCGTCATGATGGGGCCACTGGTCACCGACTTGCCCGGCAGGGCAATCCGCAATTTTGCCGTCGATCACGGCAGCCAGCCGCTGGGGGCGCTGCTGTTGTTGGGCTACATGGTCAGCCAGACCTTGCCGCGGCGCCAACCTCCGGCCGACGGCGGGCCCCGACGCGCCGAGTCGCGAATTCGGGTCCATCGAAAAATGACTTCAGGTTCGACGTACCCATGAAGTCTCGCATGGGCGACGGCGGACGACGGGTCGCGCTTCACGCCGACGACCTGGGGATGAACCGCGTGATCAGCGAAGGCATCTTTCAAGCCTTCGAGCGGGGGCTTCTCACCAGCGCTTCCGTCTTGACGAACGCCCCCCACGCTCTTTTGGCCATCGAATCGTGGAAGGGCCGCTTCGCGGGCCGGTCGGCCGGTGAGTTACCCTGTAGCGACGCGCGCCGCCGGCTCGACGATCTCCGCCGTCCTTTCGACCTGGGCATTCATCTGAATCTGACCCAGGGACGCCCACTGACCGCCGACCGCTACCCAGCCGAATTACTCGACCGAAACGGTTGCTTTCCGGGGATCGGACCGTTGTTCCGCCGGCTGCTGTACCGTGCGACCCAGTGGGAAGCGGCGATCGAGGCCGAGTTGAGCGCCCAAATCGAGTTGCTGCTCGACCACGGATTGCGGCCCACGCACCTGAACGGGCACCAATACGTCGAGTTGCTGCCTGCGTTGGCGCGAAGCATCCCTCGACTTCTGCAAAAGTACTCGATTCCGGCGGCGCGCGTGGCCTGGGAGCCGCCCGCGTGGGGGACGAGTCTGCGGCCAGGATTTCGGCCTCTGAATTGCTTGCTTTCGTCGATCAAGCGGCGATACGCGCAGAAGTTTCGGGCGCGGCTAGCGCGGTGTGGAACCCCGTATCCCGACGTTTTCTTTGGGGCCTCGCACGCCGGACGCATCGACCTGGTTCTGCTGCGCCGCTTCCTGCGCGGATCGCGGAGTTTTACGATGGCCGAAATCGCCCTGCACCCCGCGTTGGCGGCGCTCGCTCCCGATGAGCAAACCATTCCACCAGAATGGCGCGATCCGCTGGCCGCGCGACGGCCGCGGGAGTTGGAGCTTCTGCTCTCGCCGGCATTGGCGGAGGAACTACTTTCGCATGGGATTCGGCTGGGACGGATCCTCGCTATGGATCGTCGCCAGTAGCGACCACATTCCCCACAACATCGCCAAGATAAAACAAGCCGGCAGGCTCCAAGCGAGCGTTAGGTCGCCCAACACCGGGCCAGTCAGCGCTTTGGCCGTCAAGGGTCCGCAGACGAGCAACACCGTCAGCAAGGCAACTCGTCCGCGCGATGGACGTTCGACCAGATGTCGGGCGAACAGAAAGCAGGGCAATAGCAAGGCGACAAAATGGGCCTTGCCGGTCATGGGACTCAACAACATTTGGAGACAGATGACGATTGCCGCTTCGACGCCCCAATGCAGCCGGTTCAAGCTCGCCGTGCGCGGCGCGTCGGCGGCAACGGTCGCGATGGGGCGCCACGGGCTTCCGCAAACCCATATGGAACAGGCGGTCAATGTGAGGGCGGTCGTATAGGTCAGCCATCGCATCGGCACCGCTGCGCCGGATGGTAACGCCACGCCGTGGATCTGGGCTGCTGAGACGGGCGATCCGAAGCGGAATAGATGGTCAAATATCCCCGCCAGCGACTGGTTTTGCAGGGGGTCGACCAGCCAGCAGCCGGGCGCAACGACCACGGGGCCTGGCAGGTAAGCCTTGGCCCACTCGATCAAATGAATTCCGCCGTCGGAGCGGGGATAGAACAGATCGGGAAGCAGATTGATTCCGACCGCCGCGGCCACCACGACCAGCGCCGCTTTCGGCTTGCCTCGCCAAAGTAAATAGGGTGCGAACAACAAGGGGACGCATTTCATGCCCGCCGCGAGGCCAATCAGCACGGCCCCCAACCGCTCGCGTCCTCTTTGCATGGTGTGGCAACCGGCAAGCAGCAGGGCGGCGATAACCACGTCAAATTGCTGGTGCTCCAGAGGCGCCACAAACCATCGCCCCCCCAGGAGGAACCCAATCCAGAATACATTCTGCCAGCGGGATGTCAGGCGCCAAAGCGGGGGTCCACCAGCCAACCCCCAAGCGCAGGCCACGACCCCCACCGCGGCAAACACGTTGATCAGGTACCAGACGGCCAATGAGGCGGTCGCTGACATTTGGCAAAGCGGAACGGCCAGCATCGCCATGGCCGGCGGATAAGAATAATTCGAGGGAAAAGCTTGCAACGGCTCGCCGACCTGCAATCGCCGCGCCGCGAGTATGAACACATCATACCACTCGCTCTGTTCACCCCGCAGAACGAAAAACGGGGCGAAGACCAAAAAGAACCCGGCCAATGTGACGGGAACTCGATTCCGCCAGCACCAATCGCCTAGGGTCGTAATCGGTTTCCGGACCAGCATTTGGTCGCCGGCGCAGTTCGACTCACTGGCCCGCTGCAGAAGGGACTGATTCATCGACGTTGCTAGCTCGAAGGCCGAAATGGTCCCCCGGGCAACATGTATCGACTGATTCAACTGGGAACTTGCGGCTTTTTTGACGCTTGGCACGTCATGCCGCGCGTTTCCGCGACATGGTCCGCCGGCGGGCCAACCAGCCTTCACCCAAGGTGGCCAGGGCCACGCGGTCTTCGAGGTTCGGCCGGAAAATGGTCAACAACAAAAGCGGCAGGTACCAGGCGATGTAAATGCCGCCGTCATGCGCGTTCCAAAACTGCGTTCCCAGCATCAACGCCGCCGATCCGCTCAAAAGCGTACCCAAGTTCTTCCGCACCGGCCAGATTGCGAAACTGATCGAGAGGGCCACGAACGCCGCCAGCACGGGAATGCGATAGAGATAGAAGTACTCGTTGACCATGTGGAATCTCCAAAACCCCTCGGCCCCCGGCATCTTTGGGTCGGGCCAGCCGAACATCATCTTCATTTGCGTCAGGAACAAGTCGGCGTTGGCCGAGGTCAAGGCCAGCGGCACCACCATCAGCGCCAGCATTGACGCGAAGCCGCAAATGAAACGCATCAGTCCCCGGTGCCAGTAGAAACTCAGCCACAACGGCAGTAGGAAAAATGGGTAATAGACGGCGCCGGTGGCCAGACCCAGGAGCATCCCCGACGCCAAAGGCCGCCGATACAATGCGACCGCCCACGTCATGAGCGCCGCGGGTAACACATGGTCGACTCTCCCGGTCATGACCGCCGTGTAAGGCATCAGCAAGTAAAGGGTCGCGGCAGCCAGGCCGGTGCGAATGTTGTCAAAGTGCCAGACGCCAATTACCACGACCCCCAGCACCACCGCCAGGTGTGAGAGGATGGCCATCGTCCGCGCCGTGGCCGCCTGGACGGTGTACCGGTAGCGGTCTTGCTCCGCCGTCACCGGCGGGTCCTTCAAGGACAAAGCCGTTTTGGTCGTGATGCTGGGAATCCAATGGAGCAAAGAGTAACCAGGGCCGTGTTGGGCAACGACTTTGTCATCCGGCCGCGGCTCGGCGCCGAAGAGCATCTTGTCGAGCTGCTGGGGACCCTCCAAGTCGCGCGGGTCGACCGTATTGGTGAGCACGTTGACCATCATGAACACCGCGAGCGACGCGGCGATGAACGTCATTCCCCCGGCCGAGAGGTTCGGCTCGAGCAATGGCCGCCGCACCATCCGCGCGTCGAACAGCATCCGGAGCAAGAGCACCCCGCCCGACGCGAAAAGCCAGACGTAGCCCCAGTAGGCGACGTCGCCTTCCTGGACGACCATCAGCAAACCGGGCGCCTGCGCAATCAAGACCAGGAGATCGAAGTTGCGTATGCTCCAGAGGCGGCTGAACTTGAAATAGATCGCGATCGTCAGCAATGACGACAGGTAGACCCAGGTCGTCGCGTTAAGCTGGTAACCGTAAAGAATATGTTCCATGCTGAATCGCCCACCACCAGGACGACACCTGCGCAAACATGCAAGATAAGGTATTTGAGGCGAATTGCAAGACTTCCGCGCTTCAAGAAGCGCCGGCGATGGTTTATAACCGACCGGCGGGCTTCAACTTGTGACGATCGCTTGGAGGTATTCGCGTGTCCGACGAGGTTTTTCTTCGGATCGCCAAGTGGCTTGACCATCGCGATGTCAAGTACCAGGTGCTGCGGCACGCGGCGGTTTACACCAGCGCCGAGGCCGCCGCCGTGCGCGGCACGCCGTTGGCCAGCGGCGCCAAGGCGCTCATCTGCAAGGCCAACGACCAGTTCCTGATGTTCGTTCTGCCCGCCGATCGCAAGCTGGCCAGCAAAGCGGTCCGAACCTCCCGGGGCTGGAAAAGCTTTCGTTTCGCATCGGCCGAGGAGGTGTTGGAGCTGACCAGTTTGACCGCCGGATCGATCCCGCCCTTTGGCAGCCTTTTCGGCCTCGCCACCCATTGCGACCGCCGCCTCGGTGACCACGCTTCGATCAATTTCAACGCCGGCGACCATTCGATTTCGATCTGCATGCTTTACGACGATTACCTGGCGGTCGAGCTTCCCGAGATGGGTGAGTTCGCGGAATGAGCTCGGGATAAATAAATGGTGCAAACCCGTGTTTCTGTATGCGAGGTAGTCGGGGCACAGGGCACCCAAGCGACGAAACGACTTGCCTTAGAGCGCTCAAGATGTTAGGATCGTATTAGCGCTTTGTGTGTTTTTCGTTTTTCTTGTCGCGCAGCCAAGGTTGGCGCCTGTACATGATCTGGGCGAGCCCCAGGGGTGTGGTGCATGGACCGAGCCCTCGTCTCCGGCGAATTTCTGATTCCGTCCATGCTGCACAGCGTCGATTTGGTGGGGTCCAGTTCGCTGTTGGCGCTGGGAGTGATGGAAGAGGCGAACCCGATTGGGGCCGCGATCTACGGCGGCTTCGGAATTGCCGGCCTGGCGCTGTTCAAATTGTTGGCGGTTCTGCCCGCCATGTTGATCATCGCCAGGATCATCCCGGTCAGCCGGCGCGTGCGACGCTTGATGTTCGTGGCGGCCACGATCACCGGCGCTGTGGCCACGCTCGCGCTGTTGGCGGTGGTGCGTTACTGGTTGGCGCCGCCTGGTCCATTGGACGCGTTCTGAACATCGCCATCTCAGGGCTCCGAGTTTGGGCTGTGGATAATGACCCCGTTGGGGTCGGGCGGCCCGCGGACCTGGCACTGCGGCCGGCGCCGGCCGGCGCCGGCTACGAAGTACCGTGGCCTCTTCTCCTGTCCTTGACCTGCAGCCGGACCATCGTTGATACCCCCACCGCAGATGGGTCAGCAATGACGCGATGACTTCTTCGGTATAATCGCCTGGCGGTGGCACACTTGAGTTGTGAAGGAGGGACGACATGGCCAGCGAACTCATCCGCGTCGGCATCGTCGGGCTGGGGGGCAACGCGCGGCTGCGGCACGTAGGCGGGCTGCGCGCATGCCCGGGCGTTGAAATTACCGCCGTGTGTAACCGCCGGTCCGAAACGACCGCCGCGGTGGCCCGCGAGTTCGGCATTCCCAAGACGTACGACCGTTGGCAAGATCTGGTGGTGGACCGCGAGATCGACGCCGTGGTCATCGGCACCTGGCCGTACTTGCACTGCCCGATCACGTTGGCGGCGCTCGAGGCACATAAGCACGTGCTCACCGAGGCGCGCATGGCCATGAACGCCGCCGAGGCCCGGCAGATGCTCGCCGCCAGCCAGGCGCACCCAAAGTTGGTGTGCCAGATCGTGCCAAGCCCGTTCGGGTTCAAAGCCCATCGCATGGTCAAGGAGCTGATCGCGTCGGGTAGCCTGGGCGAACTGCGAGAGGTCGTGGCTCTTGGCGCCGGCGACGCTTTGGCCGACGCCGACACGCCCTTGGGCTGGCGGCAAGTAAGTGAGCTCTCCGGATTGAACATGCTGACGCTGGGCATCTTGCACGAGACGCTCATGCGTTGGGTGCCCGATCCGGTGCGGGTATTCGCCCAGCTCCATGCTTTTGTGGCCGAGCGGCTCGATCCGGCGACCGGCCTGCGCCGCCGGGTGAGTACGCCCGACAGCGCGCAGGTGCTGGCGGTGCTGGCCGGGGGCGCGCGGGCCATGTACCACGTCAGCGGCGTCACCCGCTTTGGTCCCGGCACCCAGGTCCACTTGTATGGCAGCGAAGGGACGTTGAAGTACGAAATGTCGCCGCGCGATCGGCTGTTCTTGGGGCGACGCGGCGAAGCGGAGCTGCGCGAGGTCGAGGTGCCGCCCGAAAAGGAATATGGATGGCGAGTCGAGGCCGAGTTCATCGGTGCGATCCGCGGCCAGGAGCCGATCGAATTCACCGATTTCGCCACCGGCCTGCGCTACATGGAATTCACCGTGGCCGTCGCCCGCAGTTCCGCCGCCGGCGAGCCGGTTGAGCTGCCACTGGAACCATCGTGACGGGTCACTCCACGTGGAATGCTCGGCGATCCCAAGCATCCTAACTTCAGTCGGTAGGGGTTGTAGAGGCGCGCGGCGTGTCGGGAAGTCCGATTCGAGGAGCCCGCTGCACCCATTGCACGATGCGGCGGATATGGAGTCGCGGAGGTGGATCGGCTAGAATCGGTTCTGGTGGAACTGTCAATCTGGAGAGGGGAACCGTTGCATGAACGATTTCGAATTGAACCGACGGCAAGCGCTCGTCGCGAGCGGCTTAGGCATGTTGACGCTGGGCATGCCGGGAGTCGTGATGGGCAGCGACAAGGTCGACGCTTCGGGCAAAGCCGTTCCCTCGGACAAATCCTGCATCTTTGTCCTGCTCTGCGGGGGGCCAAGTCACGTTGACACTTGGGACATGAAACCCGACGCACCGTCGGATTATCGCGGTCCGTACCAACCCATCTCCACCAGGGTGCCGGGCATGCTCCTGAATGAGATGCACACCCGGCTGGCGACGTTGACCCACCACTTCACGCTAATCAATTCGATGTCGCATCCGGGGGCGATCAGCAATCACTTTGACGCGATGCACAACCTGCTTAGCGGCCAATCAGAGAAGCGTGTGCAGGAGGGCATGCCGGACACGCAGCCCTACCTGAGCTCATTCGTTGCCAAACACAAACCCAGCACGCGCAATTTCATTTCCAATGCCTGGCTCATCAAATGCGTGGGACCCCCCGTGTTTTGCGCGCCCAATATTGGCGTTGGTGGCTACCTGGGCTCGGCTTATGCGCCATTTTTCGTCGGCTCGGCGGACAACCATCCGGCGATGAGCAACTTCGAGCCGCCGCAGTTGTACAACCCTTTCGACGATAAGCGATTTGAGGAGCGCAAGTCGCTGCTCCGCAACCTTGAGTCCACCAGCATGGATCAGTACCAGCACGTTAAGGACTGGTCCGACCTGCGTGAGAAGACCTACGACGCCATGACGCGCGACGAAGGCCGGCAGGCGTTTGATCTGACCCGCGAACCAGTGAGCATGCGCGAGCGCTATGGAATGCATCCGCTCGGGCAGAATCTGCTGCTCGCGCGGCGGATGGTGGAATCTGGCGTCCGCATTGTCACAGTCAACGGCTGGACCGGACAGGCCGAGCATGACAAGAACGGCCCGCCGAGCAGCAGTTGGGACATGCACGGCGGAAACATGGGCATGGGGAACGCTTTCGGCAACGGCTCTTACGGAATGGGATTCTGTTTGCCTCGACTGGATCAAGCGCTTGCCGCACTGTTTTCCGACCTCGCGGAGCGTGGAATGCTGAAGAACACGCTGGTTGTCGTGACAGGCGAATTTGGCCGCACACCATTCGTTCTCAAGCAGGATCCCCCTGGCCGGCAGCACTGGCCTGGATGTTTCTCCGCGATCCTGGCCGGAGCGGGTATTGCTGGGGGAAAGGTGTACGGCAAGTCTAACAAACTCGGCGAGTATCCCACCAGCAACCCCGTTCGCCCCGAGGAACTGGCCGCGACCATCTACCACGCCCTCGACATACCCATCAACAATCCACAGGACGCCAGCGGCATCTCGCGCACCTTGACCACGGGTAAACCGATCATGGAATTGTTCGGGTAACGACGCCCTGGATCGTCGGGAGCTGACCCAAAATCCGCCGGGGGGCGCGGCGACGACGACGCCTTCCAAAGCAATGCGGGATGGAGCCTCATTGGCGAGTTGATAGGCGTTGGTCTTCTTCCGTCGTTCTTCCGCCTGGGTGTCTTCATCTGATGAACACACCGTACCGTTGACCGAATGAGGATCAGGGGCCGGTCATGGCTCAAGCGGCAATTGCTGATTCCTGGAACTCGGGGCGGCGATGCGGAACTGCGCGAGGTCGAGGTGCCGCCCGAAAAGGAATATGGATGGCGAGTCGAGGCCGAATTCATCGGTGCGATCCGCGGCCAGGAGCCGATCAAGTTCACCGAATTCGCCACCGGCGTGCGTTACATGGAATTGAACGAGGCCGTCGCCCGTAGCTCCGCCGCCGGCGAGCCGGTCGAGCTGCCGCTGGAATAGCACGGTGACCGACCAACCCCGTCAAATCGAATTCGCGCTTCCGCCCAAGCAGGCGTCGCTCGACGGCGTCCACGAGAAGTACGCTTCGTTGCGTCACGTCAAGGTATAACCATGGGCAGGTATAACCGCGAAAAAAAAGCGCATCGCGGCCGCACAAAGCGCTCGGAAACGATGCGCTCGAACAGACCTGCCATATTGGCAGGTAGGCGTGAAACCAGCGCCGGTTTCGGCGGCCACGAATCGGGGCCTGGTTGCGGAGCGCGACATCCCCACTTGCGAGTGAATCGGTCACGCGGATTAGATCGCCGCGTGCGTCATGGTTTCCGGGTCGTGCGCCGCACGGTCGTCGGGCGAAATGTCGACGTCCGGGAGTGCGAGCAGGTCGATTTGCGGGAGACTTCGGCCGATGATCCCGTTCAAGTCGCCGTACATCCCTGAAGTGCAGGCGAGCGCTCGTTCGAGTTGCTTTTCGCGCTTGGCCCAAGCGCGGTGGGTCGCGCGTTTCTCGGCTTCGAGGTCTTCGCTGAGCGTGGCGAAGGACTCGACGATCCCCTCGACGCGGTGCCGAAACTCGGCGCTCGAAAGATAATTGTATAGCAACTCCATTTTGTCGTGCTGCCCGTCGACTGCCCGCTTGGCAGTCGCGACGTCGATGACGGCTGTGCGCAGCGCGGCTGCCAGACCGACGGCACACGCGCGGCTCGTGACCCAAACACCATCGACGCACGCAAACGTTGCAATGCCTTTGGGCATTTCGGTGGTGACTAGAACGGCGAAATGCGTTTTTGCGGCGCGCTGATCGTCGCGCAGTTTGGGCAACCACCCGTCGCTCCACGCTTTGGTCCGCTTCGACTCCCAAAGGATCGCGCCGCAAGGCGCCGCAGTCGCATCGCGAATATGCTGGAGGACGTCGCCGCCGTGGGTGCCCTTGGCGACGCGTTCGACGGTGTCGAACGGGAACTGGCGTGCAAGTAGTTGCTCCAGTGCAATCTCCATGACATCGCCTTGCACCTCTTGGCTGCCTTGCTCCGCCTTCCGTTTCAGGTCGTCAATCTGTCGCGTGAGGTCCCTGATGAGCTTGTCGTTCTCGGCATCCTTGAGATCGCGTTCGTCCGCGGCTTCCTTCTTGGCCGACTCGCGTATCTTTTCGCGCTCTTCGTCCATCTTCCGCGCGACGGAAAGCTCTAGCTGGCGTTTTTGCTCTTCAACGTCGCGCTTCGCTTTCCGGAGGCCGAGCTCGGATTGCTCGGCGGCGGCCAGCTTGGTCGCGGCGCCCGCGAGCTGGTCTTGGAGATCCTTGAAATCGAGGGCCATTGCGGCCTTGGCGTGAGCAAGTGCTTTTTGCTTCAACTTCTCTTGCTCGGTGCTAACTCGCTTCGCCACCTCTTCGTCGATGCTGGTTTTCGCGGCCGCGAGAGCCGATTCGCGATCACGGAGCTCGCCATCTCGCTTCGCGAATTCGCGCTCCTTTCGGCGGGCGTCGGCTTCAAATTCCTTCCGCAGTTCGTCACGGAGCTGCGCGGAGAGCGCCGTCGATGGCTCGATCTCGTACTGACAGTTGGGGCAGATTATGGTCTGGGGCATGGGGGCTTCTACCTCGGGAATGAGGAATCGTCCAGTTTGTTTCAGGAATTGAGCAGATCGAGTGCCCGGCTTTGGTCACGATTTGGCGATCACTTACTCCACCATCTGCAATTGGCACGGCGTCGGATCCATGCTCACCTGCAAGGGCCGTGTCAGCGTGGTGAACGAGATGATCGCCTGACCGGATGCGAGGGACGGGAGCTGTCGCCAGAGGCTGTCGCTGATTCCGCCAATCGATCGCCGTAGACGGTTGACGACGTTGGCGTCGCCGATCTTATGTAGAATCCAGCCGTTGATGAGGCCGAGTACCTCGTCCGGGAGGTGTTGTGGCAACTGGGTTATGAAGGCAAGCCCGAGCCATCGCTTCCGTCCGCGGCGCGCAATCCGCGCGACTTGCTGGAACAGTACCTCCATCTTTTTGATTCGGTCGGCGGACAAAAACTCGTGGGCTTCTTCGATGAATACGATGGTCGGGTTGGGAGGCTTTCCTTGTTGGACGGCCAACTGGTAATTGACCTCCTGCTGAACCTGCACGCCGTGCAGCAGCCTCGCGATGACAAGGTTGTTGATCTGCGGCGAGTCCGTATCGCTGAGGTCGACAACCGAAACCTGGCCGGGTTTCAGCATCTCCTTGAAATTGAGTGGCTTGGCTTCGGACGAGTCGAAAATCTTGAGACGTTTGATTTTGCCCAACTTACCTTGCAAGGCGCGCCAGCTAATAACATTCTTTGGTAAGTTTGCGGCGCCTATGATCTGCCGG
>DATLQY010000922.1:0-14416 GCA_035534975.1 Pirellulales bacterium | reverse complement strand
TTCGCCTGGACGGTCACCAACACAAGCACCGCGCCCACAGCCAACGACGAGGCCGTGACGACCCTCGTGAATTCCGCCGCCACGTTCCAGCTCCAGGGGGGAGACGCCAACGACGACGCGGTCACGTTCCAGATCAGCACCGTGAGGTCAAAAAACTGGGCCGGCGGAAAAAGTCGGGGAAATCGAGTCCCGGCGAGGGCCGCGGGC
Organism: Pirellulales bacterium; assembly: GCA_035534975.1. Lineage (GTDB taxonomy): Bacteria > Planctomycetota > Planctomycetia > Pirellulales > JAICIG01 > DATKSN01. The sequence continues at coordinate 14,209 of DATLQY010000922.1, read as the reverse complement.
GGGAATTTGCGTCGGCACGCCAAGTGCGGCGAGCAGCTTCGCGGTGTTTGAACGCCCAGTTTGGGCCTTGAGCGCGCGGCCTGGCGGCAACCGGCAACTGGGGTTTGAAGGATTGCGAACGGCGGGCCGCGTCAGGCGGCATTCCGATAGTAATACCGTAGCAGCCCGCCAAGCCGCTCGCGGCAGTCGACCGTGCCGGCGCTTGCGCCGACGCCGGCGTCGGGTTGGATGATCTTGTTCTTCAGCCCCTGGTGGTTGCGCTCGGTATGGTAGTGTTGAAGATACTCGATCGTCGCGTTGCGCAGCGCCTGCTCACCGAAAAAGATCATCCTGGAAAGGCACTCTTCCTTGATGGATCTCATGAACCGTTCGATGTGGGCGTTCAGGTTCGGGCTTCGCGGCGGCAGGCGGACACATTCGGTTCCCTGCGCCTCGATGATTTCGCGGAAAGCCTCGCTGAACTTGGTGTCGCGGTCCATCAGAATGTACTTCTTGCCGGTAAGAAAACCGTCCTCGAAGTTCGTCAGATTGCGCGAGATCTGCTTCATCCACGGCTCATCGGGATTGGGCGTACAGCCGGCGAAATGGACCGTGCGCGTCTTGAGCTCCATCACGAACAGCAGGTAGAACGTCACCAGCCCGCCCTTGGTCCAGACCTCGACGGTCGTGAAGTCGATGGCCGCAAGCACGTCGAAATGCGCCTTGATGAACGTGGTCCAGGTAGTCGTCTTCTTGCGCACGGGCGCCGGTTCGATGCCGTTGGCTTTGAGGAGGCTGCCGACCGTGGCGTCGGAGATTTCGTGGCCGAGATTCGCCAGCGCGCCTTGGATGCGGTCGTAGCCCCAGGCCGGGTTCTCCTTGGCGAACCGCAACACGAGCTCTTCGATTTCCTTGGCGACCGTGGGCCTGCCGGCTGACTTGCGCTTCGCGCTATGGTCCCATTTCTCGGCGATCAGTTCGCGGTGCCAGCGCATGATCGTGTCGGGCGTGACGATCGTCGCGATACGTTCCAGCAGCCGCCGGCTGAGCAACTTGCCTTTGACCGCCAGCACTCGTCGGTCGTCGTCGGTAAGCGGGATCCGCTTCTTGCCGAGTTTTTTCTTGAGGACGTGGTTCTCGGCCATCAGGTATTCGATTGCCCGCTGGTGGTCAACGTGCGCCGCGCCGGCGGCGATCATGAGCAGCAAATGCCAGGGCTTGAAAAGGAAGCTCATTGGCCGTTCCCGTAAGTTTGGTGGTGTGTGGAGGCGGAGTTCATGCCGGCCAACTCGCGGGAATCCGACGTTGGTGGCAGCGGCGCGCCTGAATTCTTGCGAATTCAGGTACAGAATACTTGCCTGCGACCGCGCTTCAAGTCGGCCGGCATAGTGCTCGCTGGAAGCGTGGTTGAAACTGATCAATTCCCGGATCGGCGGCCCTTCCCTTGATGACTCGACATCCCCTGTCGGCCGAGGGGGAGAGAAAAAGTCTCAAGCGGCAACGACCTGCCCCGCCGGGCGCAGTCGGTGTGGTTTCAAATGGAGCGCCGATGGCTGCTTCCTCTGGGGGTCGTGGAGACGCCGGAGTTTTTGGCGCGGGCGTGAATGGCTCATTCTCGACATTCTCGCATTCTCGAGGGTGGCCGGAGTTGGCATTGACCGTGGGCAAGTCCGCGGCTATGCTCCGCGGCCGTTTTCACCCAGGAGCGCCGACATGCCACGGCTTTGCGTCTTATTGCCGCTCGTTGTGTTCTTGGCCGGCTGCGTCGCCCAGGGAACGGGGACGGCGAGTTCCGAAGGGGCGGTATCGTTCAACGAAGCGGAAAAAGTCCACGGCGTCGCCTTGGTACGGCGGTACGTCGAGGAACAGGGCATTGCTCCGGACCAGGCGACGTACCGGCTGGATGAGCAGATTTCCTTCGACGCCACCGGCGGCAACCCGAAGAAGTCCCGCCAGATGTTCGTCATCGTCGACTTCAAAGACCGTCGCCAGCCCTGGCGGCTCCTGGTGCTGCCCGATGGCTCGCTGAAGCGTGTCGAGGGCGGCGAACCTCCGACCACCGAACCCGCCGACACCGCCGAATCCGGGTGATCGGAGTCGAAGCGATGAGCGGCTTGGCCCGGCGCGTCCAGTACTTCACCGAATCGGTGATCCGTGAGATGACCCGCTTTGCCGCCCGGCACGGCGCGATCAACCTGGGACAGGGAATGCCCGACTTCGACACGCCGCAAGAAGTGAAGGACGCCGCCTGCAAGGCGATCCAGGACGGGTTCAATCAGTACGCGATCACTTGGGGCGCGCCGGTGTTGCGGCAGGCGATCGCCGCCAAGGCCCGCGACTTCAACGGCATCGAGTGCGATCCTGATCGCGAGATCACGGTTTGCTGCGGGGCGACCGAGTGCATGATGGCCTCGATGCTGGCATTGATCGATCCGGGCGACGAGGTCGTCGTCTTCCAGCCGTTCTACGAGAACTATGGTGCCGATGCGCTGTTGTCGGGGGCCACGCCCGTCTGGGTCCAACTTCATCCGCCCGATTGGCGGTTCGATCCCGATGAGCTGCGGCGGGCCTTCACACCGCGTACCAAGGCGATCATCGTCAATACTCCCAACAACCCCACCGGCCGCGTCTTCACTCGCGACGAGCTTTCGCTGGTGGCCGAGCTTTGCCGGGAACACGACGTGTACGCTCTGGCCGACGAGATTTACGAGTACATCCGCTACGTCGACCGGCCGCACATCAGCATTGCCACGTTGCCGGGCATGGCCGAGCGCACGGTGACGATCAGCGGCCTGTCGAAGACGTTCAGCGTCACCGGTTGGCGGTTGGGCTACTGTATCGCCCCGGCCGCGATCAGCGACGGAATCCGCAAGGCGCACGATTTTCTCACCGTCGGCGCGCCGCACCCCTTGCAGATCGCCGGCGCCGCGGCGCTGGCCCTGCCGGCGTCGTATTACGAAAAACTCGCCGAGGGTTACCGCCGCCGGCGCGAGATCTTATTGCCCTATTTGCGAGAAGCGGGCTTCGAATTCCAGCCGCCGGAAGGGGCCTATTACGTGATGACCGACATCGGCCCGCTGGGCGGCACCGACGACACCGAATTCGTACGGGCGATGGTGCGCGACGTCGGCGTTTCGGCGGTGCCGGGGAGCAGCTTTTATTCGCCGCGCGAGCGGGGCCGGACCAAGGTGCGGTTCATGTTCGCCAAGCGCGACGAGACGTTGCACGAGGCGGGCGGGCGGCTGCGGAAGTTGCGGACGGGCCTGGCATAGCTACCACTGGACTGAACCTCCCCCGTTCAGCGCCAAGTTGCCACCGTCCATCGGAATCAGGGCCCCGGTGATCCAGTCGGATGCATCGCTTGCCAACAGGACTGCCAACCCCTTGATGTCGTCGGGCCGACCGAGGCGCCCCGCCGGAATGCCGCTGAGGAATTTCGACCGCAGCTTGGGGTCGGCGGTCATCCGCGCTTCGAGGCCCGGGTTGACCACCTGGGCCGGAAGGATCGCGTTGACGCGCACTCCGCGGCCGCTCCACTCCGTGCTCAATTCCCGCGTCATTTGCGCCACCGCCCCCATCGCCATGCTGTAGGCGATATGGCCGCGCCCCAGCGCCGTGACACTGGCCAGCGAGCCGATGTTGACGATGCTTCCCCGGCCGGCGGCCAGCATTCGTCGTCCCGCCTCCTGGCAGCAGCAGAAACGGCCGTAGACCAGGCTGCGCCAGGACCGCTCGACGTCGTCGAGCGCGATCTCTTCCGGGCGGCCTGCGACCCCCTCGCCGGCCACGTTCCCCAGGAAGTCGATCCGGCCGAATTCGCGATCGAGACGGGCGAACATCGCGCGGATCTGCTCAGGGTCGGATACGTCAGCGCTCACGGGAGTCGCCCTCCGCCCCATCCGTTCGACCTCTTTCGCCGTCTTCCCCACGCCGTCGGTATTGCGATCGACGAGCATGAGGTCGGCGCCCGCCTCGGCCAGGCCCAACGCCATGGCGCGCCCCATGCCCTGGGCGGCCCCCGACACCACCGCGACGCGGCCCGAGAGATCAAAGAGCTTCATGGACATCGAAAAAACCTCCTTTATGCTGCACGCGGCGATGCCCGACCGTATTATGCCAACTGGCGTCAACTTCCTAAAGGCCGGCAACAAGATATCGGTCCGGGACAGACGCAACACGTATAGCCCGCGGTCGGCGACGACCGTTTGTCGGAACGGTCCCTGAGCGTTGCGCAGACAGGCACGAGGATCCGCACAACGGCCGCCAATGAATTCACGGTGCGTCGGGGGCGCTTTCGAGCGTCAACACGAGTTCGCGCCGCTCGCCTTCCGGGACTTGCACCGTCTCAGTAGCAGGCTGGTAGCCGTCGAAGCGATCAGTCCGCGCGGTCACACGGATTTCCTCGTCGGGAAACAGTTGCCATGAGCGAAAACGGCCATCAGCCTGTTTTTCGAAGTGAACTTTTGGCAGCACTCCGAAATCCATGCGCCCGTGGACGTACTCGGCGTCGACCTGAAGGCCGTCCAGCACGCCGCCGTCCGAAGCAACGACTTTGACCACCACGATCGGCGCGGCATAGCGAATGATCTCGATGCCTTTGACGTCGCCGTTCAAGGTGTCCAGCCGCACTCGGAGGCTGTCGCTCAGGGGCGCTTCTCGCGACATGCGATGCCGAAGCGCGCCGTGTTCGTTGGTCATCAAATCGAGAAATGCCTCTCGCAGGCCACGCGGAGCAAGAATGGTGAACCGGCCGTCGTCGTCCGGATGCGCCATGGCTTGATAATTCTCGCCGTCGCGGCGTCCAAAAATGTAGCAATCGTGGCCCACGGTGGGCTTGCCTTGGCTGTTGAAATACTGGGCTTCGATCACAACGTGTGGCACAGCACGAATTTCAACGGGCGCAGGCACCTTGCCCGCTTCAAGCACGACCGTCGCCGCGGAGAAAACTGCTCGCAAAGGGCGTCGGTCCCAATACTCTCGTGGCACGCCTCTGTAACTTGTGTTTTCGACCGGTTTGACCTCGTACTCGCCCGGCGGAAGCGGCGCCGTCAGGAACCGACCATTCTCGTCGGTCAACGCCGAACGTCCCACTAGGCCGTTCGCGTCAACCCAGACGTCGGCTGACGGCTGGCCTTCCGCGTCCACGACCCGTCCTTCGAACCGGATGCCCGACTCCACGACGAACCGTCCCAAGTCGCCCCGCTCGTCGTTGACGGCGCGGATCATGGGAGCGAAGTCATCCGGAAGCAGTCGAATGGTTCCGGCGCCGGGCGTCGTCATCATAACGCTAAAGTGGCCGTCCGCGTCCGTCGTGGCTTGGGTCCGAGAGATGTATTCATGTCGCGGATCGACGAGGGCATTGGATGAGCAGAGCAGTTTACATCCGGCCAACGGCCGGCCATCGGGCGTTTGGACAAGGCCGCTAACGGCCTGGCCGCGGCGCAAGTCGAAGTTTTCGAAGAACGGCGGTTCGCCCAGCCGCTCGTTCTTCAGTGTCATTGCAAACGAGTAGCCGTACCCGGTTTTGGGAGCGTATTCAGGGTGCTCGACGTCCAACTCGATGTAGAGGAAGTGTTCCGCCGCTTGTCTGGCAGGGATCGTAAACTGGTACTTGCCCTCGGCATCGGTCTCGTGCTTGGTTTCCTCCAGCACCCTGTTTTCGCTTGGCTTAAGGAGGCTGCGCCGTACGATGACGGTCGCCCCACTGATCGGTTGTCCGCTGTCATGGTCGGTGACACGGCCCACGTGCGGCCCAGCCGAGACAAGATGGGCTGACAAAACCGTCAAACCGCACGCTAGAAGAATTCGGCACGGACGCATGGTTGCCCTCTGCGCGATGGCACGTTCGTATTGGGAGTTCATGTGAATCCTCGCTTCGACTGGCCGGATCGTGCGTCGGGCATTGTACCCAAAATCGTCCGATCATGCGCCCAAATTTGCTCGCCTCAATGTTCCGTGTCGAGGGGGGACCACCCGACGGGCCGCGGAGCGGCCGAAGAATCGTTCCCACGCGGAGCGTGGGAACGAGTATCGAATTTGCTCGACGAACGCCTTTTCACCCGCTAGACTGAGGCAACGCGCGCCCCGGGGCGATGCGGCGCAATCGGAACAGAGAATCCTCAACGGAACGGCAGCGCATGCGGACGCCGGTGGAGACGGGCAAAACGGTGGCAACGGGGCCAAGCGATCGTCTGCACGGCGACGATGTGCGGGCGATCGACGAACTGCGCGATGCGTTCGCCCGATTGGAACGGGAGTTGGGCCGCGTGATTGTCGGCCAACACGCGGTGATCGAGCGGCTGGCCATCTGCCTTTTTGCCCGAGGGCACGCTCTCTTGATGGGCGTGCCGGGCTTGGCCAAGACGTTGCTGGTCGGCAAGTTGGCAGAAACGCTCTCGCTGGCCTTCAGCCGCATTCAGTTCACGCCCGATCTGATGCCGATGGACGTGACGGGCACCGACATCCTGCAAGACATGGTGGGTGGCAAGCGAGAATTCGAGTTCGTCCACGGGCCGATCTTCGCCAACGTGGTTCTGGCCGACGAGATCAACCGCGCGCCCCCCAAGACGCAGGCCGCCATGCTCGAAGCGATGCAGGAGCACAAGGTCACCGTGCTGGGAAAAATGTTCCGCCTGGAAGAGCCGTTCGTGGTACTGGCCACGCAGAACCCGGTCGAGCAGGAAGGGACTTACCCGCTGCCCGAAGCGCAGTTGGACCGCTTCATGTTCCTGATCGAGCTCGACTATCCCAGCGAAGATGAGGAGATCCAGATCGCGCGGACGACGACCGGCGATTTGCCGCCCGTGCTCGATCGGTTGCTCTCGGCCGAGCAAATCATCGCCTACCAGGACCTCGTGCGGCGGATTCCCGTCCCGGACCATATTTATACCTTCGCTGCGAAGTTGGCGCGCAAGACACGGCCCGCGGGCGCGACGGCGCCCGCCTGGCTCAAGCCGCTGGTGGCCTGGGGCGCCGGGCCGCGGGCGGTGCAGTACCTGGTGCTCGGGGCCAAAGCACGCGCGGCCCTGCGAGGCAGCTACATGGCGCGACTCGAAGACGTGCAGGCCGTCGCGCAGCCCGTGCTCGCGCACCGCGTGATCACGACTTTCGCCGCCCAGTCGGAAGGGATCGACGCCAAGGAGATCGTGCGCCGATTGATCGAAGAGACGGCGAGCGATGACGGATGATCTTTGAACCCCGAACCTTCGCTCGGTCGTAGCTGGGCCGCGGAGCGGCCGAAGATATGTTCCCACGCAGTGCGTGGGAACAAGGATAATCCTGAACCCTGAACCCTCACCACCCGCATGGCCATCCGTTCGCCTCGTGCCTTTCTCGACCCACGCGCCCTGGCCCGGCTGGCCGCGGTGCCGCTCTTCGCCCGCCAGCCGATGCAGGGGACTGTGTCGGGTAGACACCAAAGCCCGCACCGCGGGTCGAGCGTCGAATTTGCCGAGTACCGCAAGTACGTGCCAGGCGACGACCTGCGGCGGCTCGACTGGCGGGCTTATGGGAGGACCGATCGCTTTTACGTCAAGGAGTTCGAGGCCGACACGAACCTGCGTTGCTGCCTGGTGCTCGATACGAGCGGCTCGATGGACTTCGGTTCGGCCGGCACGAGCAAACTCGACTACGCCCGCCGCATCGCGGGCTCGCTCGGTTACCTGGCGTTGCAGCAAGGCGATGCCGTGGGGCTGACCTGCGTGGCCGAGGGCATCGTCCGCAATATTCCGCCGCGACGAAACCCGGCCCACCTCTCGGCCGTATTCGACGTGCTCCAGGCGGCCCGGCCGCGGGGCGTGACGCAGTTACCGGCCGCCTTGCACGAATTGGCCGAAACACTGCGGCCACGGGCGCTGGTCGTGGTAGTTTCCGATCTGTTCGTGGAGCCAGAGTTACTGCGAAGCTGCTTCCGGCACCTGAGGTTCCGCAAGCACGACGTGGCGGTGTTTCATCTGCTCGACCCGCTGGAGCTGAGCTTCGATTTCCGGCGTCCGACGCGGTTTGTCGACCTCGAGGGTTTGCCGCCGATGTTCGCCGACCCGGTCGAAATCGCCGACCGCTATCACGCGGCGATCCGGCTTTATCTTGGGCAGTTGAAGGAAATCGTGCTGGAATCGGCCATCGACTACTACCAAGTGAGCACCGACGACGACTACGAACGGGTCTTGGCCCGGTTCCTGGTCGGACGGACCCGCAAGCGCTAGTTGGTCATTTGTCATTAGTCATTTGTCACTTGTCATTTGCCATTCGTAACTTACCAAAGACCTAAGACCAAAGTCCAAAAACCAATGACTAATGACCAAGGACCAATGACCAAGGACTAACCATGACCTTTGTCGAGCCGCTGCTCTTGGCCGGGTTAGCCCTGGCCGCCTTGCCGATCATCATCCACCTGGTCAACCAGCGGCGCTACCAAACGGTCCGTTGGGCCGCGACGATGTTTCTGCTGGCCGCGAGCAAGATGTCGCGGGGGTTGGCCAGGCTGCGGCAATGGTTGATTTTGGCGGTGCGGGTGCTGGCGATCGCTTGCCTCGTGTTCGTCATCAGCCGCCCTTTGGCCAGCGGTTGGCTGGGGTTGGCCGCCGGAGGTAGGGCAGATACGACGCTGATCTTGTTCGACCGCTCGCCAAGCATGTTGGCCACCGAGGGGGGTGAGTCGAAACTCGCCGCCGGCCGCCGGCAGATCGTCACCGCGCTTGGGCGGCTGCCGTCGGCACATTGGGTGCTGATCGAGAGCACGGCGAACGAGCCGCGCGAGCTGGCGGCCCCGGACGATTTGCTTCAGCGACCCGACACATGGCCGGCCGACGCTTCGGCCGATTTTCCGGCCATGCTGCAAGCCGCGCACGACTACATCGTGGCCAACCAGACGGGCCGCACAGAGATCTGGATCTGTTCCGACCTGCGGGCATATGACTGGAAAGCCGACGACGCCCGCTGGAACGCCTTGCGCGAGGCCTTCGCTCAATTTCCGCCGGGGGCCCGTTTCCACCTGCTGGCGCTGGCGCGTCCGGCGCGGGACAATCTGTCGGTGCGCGTGACCAACGTCCGGCGCCGTAGCACGGCCGATGGGGCCGAATTACTGATCTCGCTGAAATTGACTCGGGAAATGGTAGGCGACGATGTGGGACGGTCTTCCCAGCCCGTCGCCCAAGATGACGGACGGCCTGGGAAAGCCATCTCACAGGAGGCTGTCCCACACGCGACCGCCTTGACCGTGCCGATCGAGTTCGAGATCGACGCGGCGCGGTCGGTCGTTCAGGTCGAGATCCAAGGCGCCGAATACGAGCTCCGCGACCACCCCATCCCTCTCGCGCGCGAGCGCGAACGGGGCTGGGGCCGTGTTTCGGTTCCGGCCGACGCCAACGCCGCCGACAACGACTTTTACTTCATCTTCGACAAGGCCCCTGACCTGCGCACGGTGGTGGTCGCCGACGACCCTGCGTTGGCCGAACCGCTACGTCTGGTAGCCTCGACCCCTGTCGACCCGGCGGGCGTCTGTTCCGTCGAGATCGTCGCGCCGGAACAAGCCGCCGAGATCGACTGGCCCCGTACGGCGCTGGTGCTTTGGCAGGCGCCCTTGCCGGAAGGGGATGCGAAGGCGCTATTGACTGCCTTTGTCGACCGCGGCGGGCAAGTGATCTTTTTCCCGCCGCGGCAGCCGACCGCGGCGGAATCGTTCGGCGTCCGCTGGCAGGCGTGGCAAGAGTCGAATGGCGACTCAAGCGTGGAACGGTGGCGCGGCGATCAGGACCTGCTGGCGAACACCCGTAGCGGAGCCGAGTTGCCGGTGCGCGAAGTGAAGATCCGTCGGCACTGTACCCTGGCGGGCAATGTCACGTCGTTGGCGGAGGCGTCTGGCGGCCAACCCTTCTTGGCCCGCGCGCCAACAGTGCGCGGCGGCGCGTACTTTTGCGCCACGACGGCGACCACGCAAGACTCGAACCTATCGACCCACGGCGTCGTGTTCTATGTCATGGTGCAGCGAGCGATGGCGGCCGGCGCGGCGGCGCTGAGCGATGCTCGCCAACTCGTGGCGGGCACGGCGTTCGACGGCGGCCCGGCGTCCGACCGGTCAACCGGCCTCGAAGACGGCGGCGCAACCTGGCGGCGGTTGGCCGGCGCCAAAGGGACACTTTCGACTGAATACGCGTTTCACGCCGGGGTCTACGAAGGAAGCGACGCGATGGCGGCCGTCAACCGTTCGCAGGCTGAAGACCGCCCACGCTTGTTGGCCGATGACCAGGTAACTGCGCTCTTCCGCGGCCTCGACTTCATACGGATCGACGCGCGGGCCGGAAGCGACCGCGCCTTGGTCGAGGAAGTCTGGCGGATGTTCCTGGTCGCAATGATGGCGGCCTTAATCGCCGAGTCGTGGCTCTGCCTCCAACGCAGGCCGTCAGCGGCGGGAGGACGTGGCGAATCGAAACCAGCATGAAGCACCCGGGTGTCGTCGAACCCGTATCGCAACGCTTTGCACTATCGCAATCTCTTGATATAATCAAATTACAAGCGTCACGGGTGGAGCGGTCGATGCGGTTCCTGCCGATGAAGTCCCGGAACCCTAAGGATTGCAAGAAACATGAAGAAAACCACTCGCCGCATCCGCCGCCGTGCACCGGACAGCCCGGAAGAACTGAAGCGGCTTCAGGAGATTCGCGAGAAGGTGCGTCTGGAATTTCCGCCGCTCGACCCGCCGCGGCTCAAGCCCGCCACCGCCGGAATCGCCGCGCGAATTCGCGCGGCGCGCGAGGCGCAAGGGCTCACATGGTATGCTGTGGCGAAACGGGCGGGCATACCCAACCCCAGCACGGTTCGTGATATCGAATACGGACGCGACACGAAGCTTTCCAGCGTCGAGGCCGTTGCCGACGCACTTGGTCTACGGTTGGAGTTGGTCGAAGTTTAGACTTCGCGCGGACAGGAATGAACTTATTGGGCGCGCTCGTATTTCAGTGGACCTGGCTTTCGGCACTCGTGTCGGCGGTGGTGGTCATCGCGATCGGGGCACTCGCCGCCACGGCGTGGCGGCGCTGCGGCTATCGGAGGTCGATCGGCCTTCTGGAACTGCTGCGAGTCGTGCTGGCCGTGCTCATGGCCGTGTTGCTCAACCAACCGGAGTGGGTAACGGAGTACCGACCCGAGGAAAAGCCCGCCCTGGTCGTGATCTGGGACGCTTCGCGGAGCATGGAGACCCGCGACGTCGTCGACCCCGGCCAGCCGAGCTCCGCGCCGCGCGCGCGGCGCGAGGCGATTGCGCCGTTGGTCGAACCGGCGGCCTGGTCGGGACTGGGTGATCGCTTGGAACTGATCGTTCAGCCCTTTTCCCAAGCGCGGGAAGGACACGGCACCGATTTGAACGCGCCGCTTGCGCAGGCACTCGAGAAGTACCCGACCCTGCGCGGGATCGTGCTCATCTCCGACGGCGATTGGAACGAAGGCCCGCCGCCAGTCGAGGCGGCGGCCAGATTGCGGTTGAAAGGAGTGCCGGTGTTCGCCGTGCCCATCGGCAGCCCGACACGGCTGCCCGACATTGAACTGGTGAGCTTCGATCCGCCCACGTTCGGCACCACCGGCAAATCGGTCCGCGTGGCGTTTTCGATCGAGAGCTCGTTGGCACGCGAGTACCCGGCCATGGTCACGCTCTCGACCTCCGACGGCGAGAAGCTGACCAAGGAATTGCGTATCGCCCAAGGGCGCACGAACGACTGGATCGCCTGGAAGCCCACCGCGGCGGGCGACTACCAGCTCACGCTCGAAGTGCCGAAGCACGCCGACGAGCTGCTGGCCGACAATAACTCTCTCACGGCCCCGATTTCGATCCGCGACGAAAAGCTCCGAGTGCTGGTCGTCGAGTCGTACCCGCGCTGGGAGTACCGCTACTTGCGCAACGCCCTGTCGCGCGACCCGGGCGTCGAGCTGTCGTGCCTGCTGTTTCATCCCGGCCTCAGCAAGGTCGGCGGCGGCAACAAGGACTACATCAAGCAGTTCCCAGAACAACTCGATGAGCTGGCCCGCTTCGACGTCGTCTTCCTGGGCGACGTCGGCGTCGACGACGGGCAACTGACCCCCGAGCAGTGCCGGCTGCTCAAGGGGTTGGTCGAACGGCAGGCGAGCGGCCTGGTGTTCATGCCGGGCTGGCAGGGGCGGCAACTTTCGCTGTTGGAAACGGAATTGGCGGAACTTTACCCGGTCGTGCTCGATTCGTCGCAACCGGGCGGCTGGGGGGCGCGAACGCCCGACCACTTCGAACTCACCGAACAGGGACGCCGCAGCCTGCTGACGAAGCTGGCGGACACGCAAGACGAGAATTCGGCGGTCTGGGAAGACCTGCCGGGCTTTCAGTGGTACGCGGCCGTGGTAAGGGCCAAGGCCGCGGGCGAGGTGCTCTGCGTTCACAAGGACGCCACCAACGAGTACGGACGAATTCCGCTCCTGGTCACGCGGACCTATGGCACGGGTAAGGTGCTCTTCATGGGTACCGACGGAGCCTGGCGCTGGCGGAAAGGCGTCGAGGACAAGTACCACTATCGTTTCTGGGGACAGGTCGTGCGCTGGATGTCGTACCAAAGGCACATGGCCCAAGGCGAGACCGCGAGGCTCTATTATTCGCCCGACCAGCCGACGGTGCGCGGCACCATGACCTTGCACGCAAACGTGATGGCGGCCAACGGCGAACCGGTTCAAGACGACCAGGTCACTGCGCAGATCGCGGCGCCGTCGGGAAAGACCGAGACGGTGGTTTTCACGTCGGCGGGCGACGAATGGGGCTTGTTTTCGGCCCAGTTCACGCCGTCGGAGGCGGGGGAGCACCGCTTGTCGCTTCGCGCCCGGCGATCGGGCGCGTCGCTCGACGCCACGTTTTTCGTGCAGGGCGCCGTGGTCGAGCGCGTGGGTCGGCCGGCGCGCCCCGAGGTGCTGGAAGAGATAGCCCGCGTTACGCAGGGCAAGGTACTGGGCGTCGGCGAGATCGACTCGGTCGCGCGTTCGATCGCCGCGCTCGCCGAGCCGCCGCCCGAAGTCCACCGGCTGCCGATCTGGAGCCACCCCGGGGTCGCCGCGTCCGTCATTTTGCTGATGTGCGTGTTTTGGATCGGCAGAAAGGTGGTCGGCTTGATCTGAATCGCCTCCGTGGCGTTCCGTGAAAGGCGGGCGGAGGCAGGAAGCAAACCGCCTTTGCCAGTTCGGCAGGTTTCACGCATCCCGTACAGCAGGACAGGGCGTCATTGGAACGGCTTGCTAGCCACGCCCTCGCGAGCCAACATGTCGAGGAACTGGGCCGGCGTTAGGATCGGGATGCCGCGGAACGGATTCATCGCCAGAAGATCGGCATCACCGGAGACCACACAGGAAGCATGGCCGCACACGGCGACCTCCAGGAACTTGTCGTCGTTCGCGTCGCGGCAGGCGCGAACCTCCTCCGTGATTTCCACGACGGCGGCCTGGCGCACCAACTTTACCAAGAACTCTTCCCGCTCCTGATGCGTGAGATAACGATCGAACTTGTTCCGGCCCAGCACTTCCCCCAGCTCGACGATGGTCGCCCTCGACACCAACAGTTCACCGCGGTCCAAAGCCGCGTACAGGGCTTGCGCCGGCAGGGATTGTTCGAATAGTGCCGCGCTGATGGTCACGTTGGTGTCGAATACGTAGCGAGGCTTATTGCTCATGGAGAATGGATTCCAGTGTCTCCGCTGTGAGCCCGCGCTCCTGTGCCTTGCGGCTCAACTCAGACATTAGCTCTTGCAGTGAGCCCGAGGGATGGAGCGCGTCGTGCAAACGCAAGCTGAGCAGCAAGTCCAGTTGCCGCCGCTCATGCTCTGAGACGGCGCGATACGCGCGCGCGGCGTCCGTATCAACGCGGATCGTGATCTCTTCAGTCTGCATCGTTATCCCCGACCGTTTCAAAGGATGAAAAGTCGTTGCTAGCGGCCCGGCACCGTCGCCCAAGGAGTTGGTTCAGCTCCATCATACTGATTGGCGACGAACCGCGATTCCTGATTCCAGACATCATTTTACATTATCTTCGCGAATATGAATATGTAGCCGCAAGGGCTGGATGCTCGAGGTTAGCCATCTTCGATCCAGCTTCAAAGGATCATGATTTCTTTCCTTGCATTTCTGCAGGTAGACTGCAGAAATACAAGGACGGCGTATCTCATTTACGCGTCGCATTTTACGTTGACATCTCGCGAACTCATGGTCTAATGAGCGATGGTCAGGATTTCCC
>DATLQY010000921.1:0-3918 GCA_035534975.1 Pirellulales bacterium | reverse complement strand
AAACACCCCGGGGGAGGTCGTCACCGGCGAAGCGGGAATCGTTGCGCGAACCCTTGCGACGCTGGGCGCACCACCCCCGGGGCCTTGACATGATGCGCGGTGAGTTGCTGGTCGTCAACCGTTGGTTTCCCGATGATTGATTTCGGCACGGAACCGTAAGTCTTGATTTCTCAGTGCGCCTTGGGCCCCATTTGGAACTCCAGAAGCTCCTCCCATCGTTTTTCCACCCTGGCCAGCAAACGGCGCCGACGTTGCTGCGCGGCTTTCGGCGTAATGGGAGCGCGCTGCTCGACGGGTCCATCCGAGGCGACGCGCCGTCGCAAGTGGTCCAGGAAACCCTCGGACCACGCCTCCCCCGAGCAGAGGTTATCCAGTACCAGGCGGCGCTCCTCGGGTTCGAGAGTTTCAAAGAATACTTTGACGAGATCTTCCAGGGCGACCCTTTCACACGCCTCGCTGGTGCGAGGCAAGCACCGGTCGTACGCCTCCTGAACTTCGCTCGCCGAGATCTCTCGGCGACAGCGCGCGTGGCATTCGCAGAACAAGCGGCCTGGGCCCGGCGGACGAACAAAGAGCCAACGTCGCATGGCCTCGCACGTCGGGGAAGAGAGTTCGACGGGACATCGGCACCCCGGGACGCGAATCTTGAGCGTGCCTGCGTCCGGATCGAAGTCGTCGCGCCAAAGACCTTGCAGCCGTTTCGGATCGACACCAAGGTCGGTCGCAAGCGAATCCAGCGCCGCTTTTCGGACCGTCGGGTCGCCGGTGTGCATGCTGCCCGCGCCGGCTTCCGCCTGCCGCTTGATGGCGGTACGGACGGTCCGGCAGGCGCCGCGAATCTGGTTTGCATCGAATTGATAGGCGACGTTCTCTGGGAACAGTCGCGCCAGGTGGCCCCATGCCCAGACCCGCTCGCCGATCGTCATGGCAGGACAGCACTGCTCGATTTCCGCCAAGACTCGGGCCACCACGTCCGGTGGCTCGCGCGTGATCTTGTTCAAGATGCGAACCGCGTGGCGGTCGCAAAGCACGACCTCGTACGCCGCCTTCACGGCTGGGTTCGAGAAGCCGTCCGAATCGCCGTGGCGGCGGCGGAGCTCGCGCAACACGTCCGGCGCGTCGGGATGATAGAGCCCGCCATCGTCCTCGGCCGCGACTCCGCGGGTCAGCCAGGCGTGCGCCGACTCATTCATCCAAAGGGTACGAATCGCCCGGCTCAAGGCTGCCAACAAGGCCGCGTCGTTCGCGCTCGGGGGCGAATTGGATGACGATCGGGGGACTCGGTCGCAGTCGGAATACCCGGGATCCGAATCTGCGTTTGACGTATCCATTTCACGGTGCCTCCAGGGAATGGGCGCACCGCGAAGCGGGAATCGTGCGGATCTAAGTATATGCGCGCAGGCAAGGGCCTTTCAAGAAAATCGTGTTTCGCACTGGCGCCGAACGGTTCGGCTCGTCCGCGACACGACGTGTTCCCGATTTTCTTTCCAGGCGTTGAAGCCAAACTACCGCGCTGGTTCCATAGAAGGTAGAGGGGTGCGCATTGACGCGCGCCCCCTCGGTGGTGTCGCCTCGTTCCAAAGGGAGAAGTGCCTCATTCCTGCGACACAAAGCATGGCCGCGTTACGGCCGAGCGACTATTCGATCTTCAAGATCCGCCCATTCAGGCTGTCGGCGATGTAAATCGCGCCGTCCGGCGCGACGGCCACGCCGTGCGGCTGGTTCAACGCGGTGGCGGTGGGCGCGCCGCCGGCGGGACCTTTGCCCGCCACGCCGGTGCCGGCAATCGTGGTGAGCGTGCCCGCTTTGGCCGAATAACGGCGGATGCAGTGGTTGTCGGTATCGGCGATGAGCACGTCGCCCGTGTCCTCGCAGAAGACGAACTTGGGACCGTAGAGCGTGCATTCGAGCGCCGGGCCGTCGGTGGCCGGTCCTTCCTTGCCCGTCCCAGCCACGGTCCGTATGCGGCCGGCCTTGTCGACGACGCGCAGTGCGTTGCCGCCGCGTTCCAGAATCCAGACGTTGCCTTGCCGATCGCGCGCCACCGCCCTAGGGTCGAACAACGGCGCGGCGACGGCGACCGCGCCGTCGTCCGGCACGCCCTTGCCGCCATTACCCGCCACCGTGCGAATCGTCCCTTTCTCGACGGCGCGGATGCGCCGGTTGCCGAGATCGACCAGCAAGAAACCGTGCTCCGTCGCCACGACGTGGTAGGCCTGGTTGAACAGGGCGCCGCGCGCCGGTCCACCGTCGCCGGCAAAGCCGCTCTCGGGCTTGCCCGCGACGGTGGAAACCTTGCCGTTGGCCAAATCGATGAGCCGCACGCAGTGGTTCGAGGTATCGGCGATGAGGAGCGTGCCGTCGGCGGCGACAGCGATGTTGTGCGGCTGTTTGAAACGCGCCTGGCCCGCCGCGCCGTCGCGGTAGCCCGCCGCGCCGTCGCCCGCAACGACCGACACTTGGTTTTTGCCGTCGATCTTGCAGATGCGGTTTCCGCCGAAGTCGGCGACGACGAGCGAGCCGTCGGGTAGGAAGTCGAACCCGAAGGGCGTGGTCAGGAGCGGGTCGCCGTCGACCACGGTCGCGAACTTCTCTTGCGATCGGGCCGGCGCGGCGACCAAGAGCGCGATTGCCAACAGCCAAAACCATCGCATGACGCACCTCCGGGGCTTCGAATGGGAGCGGGCACTTTTCAAGACGGCGTTCGTCTATAGAATAGGGTTCGAGACGAACGGCGTCGAGCGAAAGGAAATTTGGAAAAGATCAAACCATGAGGAATGCGACATGACCGTTTTGCACACGGGGACCACCAAGAAGTACGTTGCGGGATGGGAAGGCGTTTTCGGTGCCACGGGCACCAAGAGCAAAAAACCGGCCGGTGGTGCCAAGACGGCGGCCGTAAAGAAGCCGAAAGCCAAGGCCGTCAAAAAAGGCAAGCGCCGCTGAAGGGTGGTGCAGGTTTTCAACCTGCGAAAGCGAGTAAACGGCCCCTTGGTAGGCCGTAGCGGAATTCGTCAGAATTCCGAGAATTCCGATTCGTGGGGTACAATTCGGAACTCTCACGAGTTCCGCTACGATCAGGAGGAAAACCATGCACATCGAACTTCGCTACTGCTCGGTCTGAAACTACGAACCCAAGGCCGTCAGTTTGACGAGCCGCATCTTGACCGAGTACAAGCAGCAAATTCAAGATTTCAAGCTGGTCCCTTCCGGCGGAGGCTGCTTCGAGATGAGTCTCAACGGCAAGCTCGTTTACTCGAAGCTCAAAACCGGCGAATTCCCCGATGAGGAGGAAATGGTCGCGCAGGTGGGCAAGCAGTTGCCGTCGAAGGCTTATTGACGCCCTCACTCCAAGCGGACGCCAAATCCCTTCAGCGCCGGAAGCTGTTCGTTCTTCGCCGCGTCGCTGAGCGGGTTGTCGGCCAGGTACAGACGCAGGTAGGGCGCGAACCGCTTTTCGCCCTCCGCGTCGGCTTTGGCCGACGCCACCAAAGTCGCCAAGTTCGTGATCTTGTTCCGCTCCAGGAACAGCATGCTGAGCTGGTTGAAGTTCGCCACCACCGAAATATCCTCGATCGCATTGTCGCTCAGCTTCAACAGCGTGACTTTCTTAATTTCGGCCAAGGGCGAAAGGTCCGTGATCTTGTTCTTGTCCAGGTAGAGCGAAGAAAGCTTGGCCAGCTTGGTCAACGGCTTCAAGTCGGTAAGCTGGTTGTCGGAAAGGTAAAGGGACATCATTCGCGTCATCGCGTCGAGCACCGGAAGCTTGGTAAGCTGGTTGTGCGAGAGCTCGAGGTACTGCAAGTTCGCCAGTCCCTCAAGCGGCGCGACGTCGGTAAGCTTGTTGCTCGACAGGTCGAGCGACTGGATGTTGGCCAGCGCCTTGATCGAGGTCACGTCGGCGATTTCGTTCTTGGC
>DATLQY010000920.1:0-3976 GCA_035534975.1 Pirellulales bacterium | reverse complement strand
CGCACCAACGGGTGATCGTCGACGCACAGCACGCGAATCGAGCCGGGCTGGCCCTCACTCATGTTGACGACTCCGCAACGTCGTTTTGCCCTGGGGATTTGCATTTTGGGGGGTCGTGCCCCGGAACGTTCAACGGCGACGCGGCGGCGGGCGCCGCCGGAAGACTCAGCGAGACGGTCGTCCCACTTCCCGGTTCGCTCTGAAGACGCAGGTCGGCCCCGATCCGGCTGGCCCGTTCCCGCATACCGATCAGGCCGTAGTGACCCGGCAACGAAGGTTGGACCTCGACCTTGAAGCCGACGCCGTCGTCATGGACCGACAAACGGAGCTGCCGCGGCGTGCATTCGAGCGTGACGTCGATCGCGCCGGCGGCGGCGTGCTTGACCGCGTTGGCCAGGGCTTCCTGCGCGATCCGCAGCAAGTCGTATTCGACGTCCGCGGCCAGGCCCTCGGGTCCGCGCGCGAGCCGGAGGTGCAAGCGGACGTCGTGCGTTTCGGTGATTTGCCGCGCGGCCTCGGCGATGGCCTCCGCCAGGCCCGACTCGCCACCCGCCGCGCTGCGCAAGCCCGCCACCGAGCGCCGCGCGTCGCGCAGGCAAACCCCGGCGTCGGTGACAACCTCTTCGAGCGTGCGCCGCTCGGGCGATTCGGGCAGCCGCGCCGCCAGGGCCTGCATCTGCATCGTCACCCCGGAGAATCCCTGCATCAACGTGTCGTGCAGCTCGCGCGCGATCCGGCCCCGTTCGGCGAGAACGGCGCACCATTCGGCCCTGATCCGCCGTACCCGCAGCCGGTAGGCGATCCAACCAGCCAACGCCGCCAGGCCGCCCGCCAAGGGAAGGAACCAGCGCCTTTGGTAGAAATGCGGTTCCAATGTGAACGCGACCGGGCTGGCCGCCTCGGTCGACGTCCCGTCGAGCGTGAACGTGTCGTCGGCCAGCGGCGCGTCGACTCTCGTGTCCGAAGGGCCGTCGAGGTAACGGGCGGCGACGCGAAAGCGGTAACTCCCCGGCGGCAGGTTGGTGTAAAACGCCTCGCGGCGGCCGCCGGCGTCGACCCAGTCCTTGTCGAAGCCCTCGAGCCGGTAGCGAAACGCAATCCGCGTCGGCGAAGCGAAACTCAAAGCCGTGTAACGAAAGTCCAAATTCGTCCGGCCCGGCGGCAGGCTCTTGATCTGCCGCGGCTCTTCGGGTTGTCCGTTGACTTTGACCTCTTCGACGACGACGGCGGGCTTCGGCAGCCGCCGCCGCATGTGCCGCGGGTCGATCACGAGCACACCCCGGATGGTGGAAAACCAGACGCGGCCGTCGCGCATCTTCGACACGGCCGGCTGGACGGCGGCCTGGCATTCGACCGTCCGCTGCGCGTCGGTCGGGCTGAAGGGCGTGCTGGCGAGGCGCTTGACCTCACCCGCGGCGAATTTCCGCAGCTCGACCCGCTCGACGAAAAACATTCCCCGGCTGCACGCCATCCAAAGCCGGTCTTCTTTGTCGGCCACAATGCCGAAGATTTCGTCGTCGTACAGTCCGTCTTTGACGTTGAACCGAAACGTCCGTTCGCCGTCGATCAGCCGCAATCCGCCGCCGCGCGTGCCGATCCAAAGCAGGCCGTCAGCGTCCTGATAGAAAGCATCGACGTCGCGAATCGGGGGGCCTCCGCCGGTCGATGCGATGAACTGACCATCGACCACATGATACAGCCCTCCCCCTGCCGTCGCCGCCAGCAAACCGCCACCGTGTGCGATCATCGCGGCAATCGGCAGGCTCAAGTCCTCTGGTTCGCCCAGCGGCCGCGTGAAGCGGCTGTCGCGAAGCTCAGCCAGCCCGGCCGCCGTGCCCGCCCAGAGCATGTTGCGGTTATCGCGGTAAAGGCACTGGACGCTGTTGGATGGCAGCCCCTCGTCGACGGTAAATCTCTCGACGATCCGCCCGTCGCGCATGCGGCACAGTCCCTCGTCGGTGCCGATCCACAGTTCGCCTTGTTCTCCCTCGGCCAAGGCCCGAACCGTATTGCCGGTGAGCCCGTTTTCGGCGTCGGCCGCGACGGAAAAATGCCGGCCATCGAAGCGGGCCAGCCCGGCGTCGAGCGTTCCTACCCAAATGGTACCGTCCCGATCCTGAAACACCGGTCCCGTGTCGTTGCTCGGCAACCCCTCGCTGGCCGTAAAAGGGGTCGTCCGCCGATCGACGAACTGGTTCAACCCATGTTTCGTTCCGACCCAAAGGCTCCCTTCGTGGTCCTCGCAAAGCGAATGGACCGTACTCTGCGAAAGCCCGTCGCGCGGGCGAAAACTTTCGATCTCGTCCTGACGCACGCGGCTGACACCGTCCTTCGTTCCAACCCAAAGGCCGCCGTCGCTCCCTTCGGCCAGGCACTCGATCGAGTCGTCGGCCAGGCCGTCGGCGGTGGTGAATCGCCGTTCCTCGCCGTCCTCCAACCGTACCAGGCCGGCGGTCGTTCCGACCCAGATCGTTCCGTCGCCGGCGCCTGACAACGCTCGAATCGCGGCGCCGGCCGGCAGCGACTGCAAAGGGCGCGACGTGAACTCGGTCCCGCTCCACGCGTCGAGCCGGCCGCTTTCGCCGCCGACCCAGATCGTTCCATCGCTCGCCTCGCAAATCGACCACACATCGTCGGTGGAAAGTCCCTGGGCCTGGCGATAGACGATCAGCTCTCACTCGGCGAACCTGACCAGGCCTTCTTCGGTCGCGGCCCAGACATCGCCCTTCGGGTCGGCCAGCAGGCGACGGACATTGTCGGAAGGCAATCCCTCGGCGCGTCGGAACCGCGTTGCCGTCGTTTCGGCGAGCCGGATCAAGCCCTCACCGTCGGTGGCAATCCAGAGATTGCCCCGCGCGTCCTCGCAAAGGTGTTGGACCCAGAGATTTTCGAGCGAAATACCGCCCACGTCGCGCATCGTGAGGAACCGCACGCCATCGAATCGAAACAAGCCGGACGGTGTCCCTAGCCAAAGATAATGGTCCGATGTCTGAAGGATCGACAAAATCGTGGCTTGGGGCAGTCCTTGCTGGACTTGCCACTTGCGAAGCAGTGCCTGGGTCAGCGTTCGGTTGGGATCGAGCGCTTCGGCCTTGGCGGTGAGGAGGACGCCGAAGACCAGCGACGTCAGCAGCGACATTACGACTGCCACACACAGCGCCCGTCCTTGCCGCGCGCCGACGCGATCGCTTCGCAGGGGACCGCTCGCACGGATGTACATGTTCTCGACCCGGGAGGCGTTTTTCCGTGGTTCAACGGCAATTCATAGTCGCCATTATATACATCGTAAGTCGTTTCAGCACAAGGATCTTACGCTGTTCACTTGTTTTGTGCCGTGGCCGCCTTCTAGGATGGAATCACTGGAGATCTCCAGTGCCGTTGAGTCGCCGCCGGGACTTTACCGGAGGGCGATTTCCCCGATGGATCGACTGGGATGGGTGGCCCCGCGGAGTCCACCTGCGAGGGACCGGTGTCTCAAGTAATCGTCGCCAGTATGCAAGCTCCGCCGAGGTCGGTTTACGATGCGCCGCAATCGCCAACTCAATGTGGGAGGCCGCATTCCGCGCCAACCGAGTCCTCGCGCGCCGGCCAGGGATGTTTCGCGACGGGCGCCATTGAGCAAACGCGCACGCGGCGGCGAAGCGAACGTGCGGCTTCCTTTCGTTCCGCCGGAAGATTGGCACGAGCCCCGCGACGACGGTAAAGGTTATCGGATCGTGGCGAAGACGCCTGGCGACGGCTATCGACACGTCGTCACGCCCGACGAAGTGCGCCGGCGCTTGGCCCAGCTCCCGGGGGAATTCTTAAGCCCGCTCGAATTGGTGCAATTCAGCCGTATGACGCGCAAGAAGCAGAGCTTTCCCTGCTACGGCATGCAATGGGGCTCGACCATCTATCTCTATCCGATCGAAGAGACCCTGATCGAGAGCTACAGTCAGCCCCCCAAGCCCTGCCAGGTGAACGAAGCCCGCATGTA
>DATLQY010000919.1:0-6668 GCA_035534975.1 Pirellulales bacterium | reverse complement strand
CTCGGCATGCGCGGCCGCCGCGGCCCAGATCTCGCGGCCTTCCACCAATCCTGAAGCCAAGTCCAGGCTTCGGCGGACACCTGCACGGCGGGCTGACGCCCTTGTGCTGTCCGCCAACGCCTGGCCTTTATCACACGCGCTGCCATCGGGATCCTGCCTTCGGCAGGGCGGCGACCACAAGACCGGGACGCAGGAGATGGTGGCCATTGGCCGAAGCGCCTCCGGCCAAATTCACCCGATCCGCGTCTCGATCCCTTTCAACACTTCGTCGTCGCTTGGGTAGCTGCTGGGGAGAAACCCGCGCAGTGGAATCGGCACTCCGTCCATCCGGTAGGCCGTGCCGGGCCGGTGGACACCGTATACCGCCGTGGTAAAGCGGACCGTCGGCGGCAGAAGCGAATCGACGGTGGGATAGTCCAGCGCAATCGTGGGAATCTGGCGCAAGTGGTCTTTGGCCGCTTCCGAAAAACGAGCCACTCCCTCGCTGCCCACGAGCAAGCAGGCGTCGACATCGCGCCGCTGGAGCATGTCCTGGGCGGAAAACTCGCCCGGATTGTAACGCGGGTAGCCACGTGAAAAATTCACGCTGAAGGGGTAGCCGGTTTGCCAGGTCAGCACCGTGTCGGCTCCGGTCACGTCGCCGGGGACACGCATCCTGCGAGCGCTGAAACGGGTGTGTTCGTTCAGGTCGCGAACCAATAGCAGCAGCGCCTCCACGTTGTGTTGGCCCAAGCTGGTCATGCTCAGACCCAGTCCGAAGAAGATGATCCCGTAGCGGCACGCTTTCATCCGCGCGGCCAGCTCTTCCAACAACGGCAAGGGGGCGCCGGTCGCGGCGGTTGCCTCCACCGGCGCGCCTCGCACCAGGCTACGTAGCGTCGACAGAGCTTCGAAATCCCTGCCCGGCTCGACCTGCAAAAACACATCGGCCGCCTCGGTGCTGGCGGTCGGTTTCACGTCGACCACGATCAGAGTGCGATCGGCGCGGCCGCCAGGGATGAATCGACCCTGGGGCAGGACGGAGTAGCGTTCGAAGTGGCGGGGGTGGCTATCAAGCGGGTTCGACCCCCAAAAGATGACCAGGTCCGCCCGGTTCTTGACCTCGCCCAGGGTACAGGTCGATTCCCCGACCACTTGGATCGCCATCACCGAGGTGGCGTGGCAAAGCGAGGCGTTGGTGTCGACGGTGGCCCCGATTCGTTCAGCCAGTGATACGGCGGCACGTTGACCTTCGGTGCTGCTGCGCGACATGCCGTAGATCAAGGGCAACGAGGACGCCCGGAGAATGTCGGCCGCCCGGACAAGGGCGGCTTCGAGCGAGGCGGGCCGGCCTTCGATCTGCGCCAGCGGGGGCCGGCGGCTGTCCTGACCAAGTAGCCAGGGCTCCGCCAGGTGACAAGCGCCTTGGGCCTGGGTGATACGACCATCGTCCACCGTCACACGGAGATCGTCGCAGACACAGCCGCAAACCGTGCAGCCGATGTTCTCGAAGGTTTCCAGAAATCGTCTCCTCGTGACCAATCAACCGATAGAAAAAGGCGGCAAGAAACCACGGATTGCACGGATGGATTCACTGATAGCACGGATTCCAATACATCATCTGCTTGATCCGTGCTATCCGCGTTAGCCGTGCGATCCGTGGTTCCGTTGGTTTCATTGTTGTACGGTCACGCGTTGCTTGTGGCGATGCACACCTTCGTATTGCGCGCGTCCGGCGAATGGGAGTTGGCGAACCTACGCCAGGATCGCCTTCAAGACATTCCCCGAAACGTCGGTGAGGCGGAAGTCGCGGCCGGCGTAGCGGTAGGTGAGCCGTTCGTGATCGATCCCCATCAGGTACAGGATCGTGGCGTGGTAGTCGTGAACGTGGCACGCATCGTTCGCGACCAGGATACCGTGCTCGTCGGTTTCGCCGTAGGCGGTGCCCCCTTTGACCCCGGCCCCGGCCAGAAGAGAAGTGAACGCGCGGTGCCAATGGTTGCGCCCCTTGCCGTTGTCGGACCAAGGGGTGCGGCCGAATTCGGTGCAAATTGCCACCAACGTTTCATCCAAGAGCCCACGCTGCCGCAGATCGCGAACGAGCGCGGTCAACGGCCGATCGACGCGGGCCGCCTTGCCGCGGTGCTGCTGCATGTCGCCGTGGGCGTCCCAGTTGTCCTGCGAACCGGTGTCGATCAGCTCGACGACGCGCACGCCCCGTTCGACCAGCCGGCGGGCCAGCAGGCACTGCGCGGCGAACGAGACCTTGTCGCCCGGCTGCGCACCGTACGCCGCAAGCGTGGCGGCGGACTCACGGCCCAGGTCGAACGCTTCCGGCGCTTCTTGCACCATACCGCGGGCCACGTCGAAGCTGTGCATGCGGGCACGCAGGTTCAGATCGCCCGGCCGGGCCACGGCGTGCAGCTCATTGGCGTCGCGAAGCATCATCCGTTCGAGCTCGGCCAAGGTCGCGTTGCGCGCCGGCGAGCGGAGGTTGGCAATCGGCTCGTCGCCCGGCACGATTCGCACGCCCTGGTGAAAGGGGGGCAGGAAGTTGTTGTCCCACACCTGGGCGCCGGCGTAGGGCGTGTGTTCCGCCACCACGACGTAGGAGGGGAGGTTCGGGTTGAAAGTCCCAAGGCCGTAGCTCAGCCAGGCGCCGATGCTCGGCAGCGGCACGGTCGCCGAGCCCGTGTGCATCGCCAGCGTGGCCTGGAAGTGTTCGACGATATCGGTGTGCAGCGATCGGATCACACACAACTCGTCGGCCACCGCGCCCAGGTTCGGGAAGAGCTCGCTGATCGGCAAGCCGCTTTGTCCTCGGTTCGAGAAGGCAAAAGGTGAGCCCAACAGCGGCTGCGTCGAAAGGTCGCGGAGGCTTTCGGCGCTGACGGCCTTTCCGCTGTCGGCGGCGAGCTTGGGCTTGGGGTCGAACGTGTCGACGTGCGAAAAGCCGCCCGTCAGGAACACGAACACCAGGTGCTTGGCCTTCGCTTCGAAATGGCTAGGCTTGGGCGCCAGCGGCCCGCCGTCATTTGCTTCCGCGGCGCGCAGCAGCGAGGGGCGCAAACCCCAGCTCGCCGTCAGCCCGGCTGTGGAGCAGGCGGTGAGGAACTCGCGGCGGGTTGGACGTAGGCGGCGCATGGTGGGCTCTTGGCGCTGAATTCGCAAGAATTCTGGGGGCATCGCGAGACACCTGAATTCCGCCGAATTGGCCTATCCCCATCGTACACGAATTTGCCGCTCATGAGCAACACGACTGCCAAACTCGCGCGTTCCAGGGCGACTGCATGTCCTGATCGGTCAGGTTCAGTTGGGACTACTTGATTGGGTCGTCGACCTGAAGGGCCAAAAACTGATCGGCGACCCCAAACACGGTGGCGAACACATGCTCGACGTCTTTTGAATCGGATAGCTCGATCAGAAATTTCGTCACGTGGAGAGTCGCACCTACGGCCCTTTGGAGATCCGCCCATTGAAGGGCCGCGGAGCGGCCGAAGAAACATTCCCACGCGGAGCGTGGGAACGAGTAACGAGTAACACGAACCCACCTGCGATGGGCAAGTGAGTGGCCGAACCGGCGTTCAGTCGACGTACACGAACTCATTGGCCGTGAGCAACACCCGGGCATAGCTCGTCCATGCTTCAAGCTGCGCCTCGGCGGCGGTCACGCCCGATCGGATCAATTCCTGCTGGTAGGCCTCGATGTACGCCGCGCCGCGATCGATTTCCTCCGGCCGAGAGGGCCGCGCATAGGCAAGCTGGTGAGCCAGGTCGATACGATCCGCCGGCCCCAAGCCGGAACCGGACAAACGCCGGGCAAACTCCGCGGCCTGCTCGGTGACGAAGGCGTTATTCATCGAGTAGAGCGCTTGCAGCGGCACGGTGGCGCTGGTCCGCACGTCGGTCGAGACGTTCGGATCGGGACCATCGAACAGCGCCAGGTACGGGTGCCGCTGGATGCGCTGCGTCATCAGGTACACACTGCGATATTTCGACGGATAGACCGCCTTGAACGGGTTGTGTTGCGTCCAGGTCCATGCGGCAATGGGCGGGAACGGGTGCGGTCCCGGCCGCGAGAGATCGAGACTGCCGGCGACGGCGAGCAACGCGTCGCGGATCGCCTCGGCGTCGAGCCGCCGGCGGTCGAATCGGGCGTGCCAGCGGTTCGACGGGTCGTGAGTGGCCGTGGCCGCGTCAACCGTGCTGGCCAGTTGGTACGTCTTCGACATGAGGATCAGCCGATGGATCGCCTTGACCGACCAGCCCGCCTCGACGAAACGCTGCGCAAGCCAGTCGAGTAGCTCAGGGTGCGTCGGAGGCTCGCCGCTGGTGCCGAAATTGGAGGAAGTCGCCACGAGCCCGCGGCCAAAATGGTGCTGCCAGATGCGATTGACCATCACGCGCGCCGTGAGCGGATGATCGCCGCGCGTGAGCCACTCGGCGAAAAGCAATCGGCCACTCGCGCCCGCGGGGATGGCCAACGGCTCGTCGCCGGCCAGGAAACGCGGCAGGCAGCGGGGGGCGACGTCGCCGAGCTGGTTGGGTTCGCCGGCCAATTGCACGCGCGTTTCGATCACGGTGCCCTCTTCGACGGCGTAAGCCCCGGGCAGGTCGTCGGGCAAGCCCGGCTTCTTGAGGTTCCGTAACTGATCGCGCAGCTCGGCCAACCGCGCCTTCGCCCGCTCGTCGCCAGCAGCTTCGAGCCGCTTGATCTCGGCCTCGAATTCGGCAATCCGCTTTTGGTAGACGGCCAACTTCGCGGCGGCCTCGTCGGCCGGCGCAAGCGGCACGAACTTCATCCTGTCGAACCTCTTCGACTGCACCTCCTCTGAGCCGGCCCAGGGGAACTGCGTGCTGGCAAAGATGCCATAGAGACCGTAGTAGTCCTCCGCCGTGACGGGGTCGAATTTGTGGTCGTGGCAGCGGGCACAACGGAGCGAGAGACCCATGAACGCTCTGCCCGTCGTGTCAATCGCGTCTTCTAGCGTAAGGTGCCACAGCTCGTAAGGCGCCGTTCCGTAGCGCCGCGAAAGAGCCAGGAAACCGGTGGCCGCCAGCTTCTCGGCATAGGCGGCCCGATCGAGCGGCGTAGCACTTCCAGCGGCGGGCTGCGCGGTGTTTCCGGCGGCGGGCTGCGCTTGCCTGGCCAGAATGTCGCCGGCCAACTGCTCGCGGACGAACTGGTCGAACGGTTTGTCGGCGTTGAAGGCATCGATGATGTAGTCGCGGTAGAGCCGAGCTTCGGGCACCGGGTAATCGGCGTTGTCGCCCGCCGTGTCGGAATAGCGAACTACGTCCATCCAGTGCCGGCCCCAGCGCTGGCCGTACAGGGGAGAGGCCAAGAGCCGCTCGACGACCTTTTCCCAAGCGTCGGGCGATCGGTCAGCCACGAAGGCCTCAACGTCGTCGGGCTCAGGCGGCAAGCCGATGAGATCGAAGTAAACTCGCCGCAACAGCGTCGGCCGGTCGGCGGTCTCCACGGGCCTGAGGCCCTGCTCCGCGAGTTTTAAGCGAATGAAGCGATCGATCGCACCGGCCGACCAGCCGCTTGGGTCGTCGGGCACGGCCACCGGCCGCACCGGCTCGAATGCCCAGTGCGTTGTGGCTTGGAATTCATTCCGAGTTGCCTGGGCCGATGTCTCCGAAGCGACAATTAAGATCAGGAGTGGGACGGCGAACGATCGCACGGTCGATGTCTTGTGAAGTTTGACGGGCCTCTACACCCCCCACGGCTGAATTGTGTCCAGCACAGGAACTGGCCGCCTAACTGCCGATCCGACGGGCTTGAGGACCCGGCCGGTTCGAGAGGACGCAGCGGGACGGCGTTGGACCAAGAAAGCAGCTCCGAGAACCGGGTTAGGATACCTTCACTTCCAGGATCACGAATTTGTCGTGTTCCTTGACGACTCGGAACTGCACGCGTTTGCCAGCCTTTCGCTTCTTGCTTCCGCCATCACCACCGCCGTAGGCCGCGTTGCCGCTATTGCCAGGGCCTCCGCTCCCTTCCTCCATGACGATAAGGTGTATCGCTTTGGTCTGCTTTTCGTTGGTAATTTTCGCGTTGGTCAAAGCCGTCTTGAGCTTTTCCAGTCGTTCCGTCACGGAATCGGACGTCTCTCCATCATGTACTTTCTTAAGCCAATCTTTTGCCTTCGGGCTAATTAGGTTAGCCAGATCCGTCGTTTCGCCGGCTAGAATTTTATTCGCGAACTGCTGCACGGCGTACTTTGGCGACTTTTCGTCTGCTTGTTGACCCGCGGCGCCTGGCATTCCGCCCGCCGCGCCTGCGCCGCCACCAGCCGTACCTCCACCGGGCATCCCTGGTCCACCGCCTGCGCCGCCACCGGCCGTACCTCCACCGGGCATCCCTGGCCCACCGCCTGCGCCGCCACCGGGCATCCCTGGTCCGCCGCCCGCCGCGCCTGCTCCGCCGGCCTTACCTCCACCGGGCATCCCTGGCCCACCGCCTGCGCCGCCACCGGGCATACCTGGTGCACCACCGGCCGTTCCGCCACCGGGCATCCCTGGTCCGCCGCCCGGCGCGCCTGGGCCGCCGGCCTTTCCGCCACCGGGCATACCTGGTGCACCACCGGCCTTTCCGCCGCCGGGCATCCCTGGTCCGCCGCCCGGCGCGCCTGGGCCACCTGGTGCACCACCGGCCGTTCCGCCACCGGGCATCCCTGGTC
>DATLQY010000918.1:0-9059 GCA_035534975.1 Pirellulales bacterium | reverse complement strand
TTTGTTTTCCAGTGCGCCGGGCAGGAGTCGAACCTGCAAAGCCCGAAGGCGGGTGGGTTACAGCCACTTGAGCTTGCCGATGCTAGGCCACGGGACCGTGAATCAAGGCGGAAGCCGTGGGACTCGAACCCACAAGCGGCTGATGGCCGCCACCTGCCTTCCAAGCAAGTTCCTCATCCGGCCGGATGGCTTCCGTCGCCAACGTCATCAAAAAGTTCCGGGGGTTGGAATCGAACCAACGACCTCCTGCGACCACCGCTGCGCGTCGGTGCCCGGAGCCAGGCGTCACTACCAGCAGCAACTACCCCGGATCGTTCATCTTTCGGACACCACCGCGGTGCCCGAAGTTCGGGGAGAAGGGGTCGAACCTCCGTCTCCTGGGTCAAAGCCAGGCGGCCTACCGCTAGCCGATCCCCGATCACGTCATCAACAAGGAGTGCCCTGCGGGAGTCGAACCCGCCTGGCCAGCTTGGAAGGCTGGGACCTCTGCCGATCGGCCAAGGGCACGTAAGGCGGAAGGAGAGGGAGTTGAACCCCCAAGGCACATCGCTCGTCCCGACCACCGCTGCGCGGCGGTGCCCGCGGGCCAGGTGCCGTCGCCAATCGGCTTGTCCTTCCACATCAAGCTTCGGTGGCAGGAATCGAACCTGCGCCGGGGCGGTTAACAGCCGCCTACCCGTACCAACACGGGTCCCACCGCAATCAAGTCAGCGTGGTCGGATTTGAACCGACAATCTCGTGCTCCCGACGCACGCGGAATCCCAGGCTTTCCCACACGCTGATACGAAGCGCCCAGCCGGAGTTGAACCGGCGCGTCCTGCATGGCAAGCAGGGAGGCTACCCCTACATCATGGGCGCGTTTCAAACGAACCGAATTGTCAAAGAGCCAAGAGCACCGCGACCACGCTGCGCGCGGTGCGCGGAGTCGAACCCGCGTTGCCGCATTACGGGTGCGGAGTCGTCGCCGCTGGAGCACCAGTGCTTGTCGTTTTCAGTGGGACCGGACGGACTCGAACCGTCACCAAGTGAGGTTAAGAGCCGGGTATGCTGCCGCTAACACCTCGATCCCGTCGCCATCTTTTTTCGCAGTTGTCGGCCGACCAGTCGGCACGGAGTCGAACCTTCGACCTGGCCCGTATAAAAGGCATGCTCTTCACCGCTGAGCTACGTGCCGCAAGTGGGGCCGGAGGGATTCGAACCCTCACCCTTCCGCTTAAAAGGCGGATGCGCTGCCGTTACGCCACGGCCCCAAGGGGAGCGGGCGTATGCGTTTCAGCCGAAGTCGTGCCAACATCGTTTGTCCTCCAAGGTCGAGTAGTCCGGGGTGGAGTCGAACCGGGCACCGCCGCGCAGCGGTGGTCGGCCGGCGACGTATCAGATCGCCATGCTTCCGTTACAACACCGGACCGCGTTCAAGTCGGGATGGTGGGAGTTGAACCCACTCACTCGTGCTCCCAAGGCACGCGGGCCGCCGTTACCCTACATCCCGTTGTTGTTTCCGAAGTCAGAACGGCCGGACTCGAACCGCGACCATCGCTGTGCGATGGTGCCAATTCCCACTCCTGGCCCCCGACCAGGCTCCAGTAGCCGCTCTCCTACGCTCTGTCATGCAAGTAGCCCGTCGGGGAGTCGAACCCCGGCCTCCGCCGACCACCGCTGCGCGGCGGTGCCCGAGGGCCGGCATCCTCAACCGCTAGACGAATGGGCCGCAAGTGGATCGGGAGGCGCTCGAATCCTCGTCTGCGGCTCTTCAGGCCGCCGCTAAACCGTCTCAGCTACCGATCCGAACAAAACCAACGAAAAAGGCCCGGTGTCGTTGTGACACCGGGCCTTGAAGAGCCTTGCTTTGCCTTGGGGGCCGAGCGTCACAAGCGCAACGGGTGCGCAGCCCGCCGCTGGAAACACTGCGCGGGGAGCGAATTCGCTGGTTGACCAGCGAAATAGCACGTCCCTCTGCGTTTGTCGGATATGCTCAGCCGTAAGGAAGTCATGGTCGGGCCTGGAAGGCGGTTGAACTTCTGGTAGAACCGGCGCGATCGGACCAGGGGACCGACCGCGCTCGATTGCCTATATCTGGTTAGACGCCCAAGGGTGCCGTTGGGTTCGCGAGATTCTTGGAATTGTTTTCTGCTGAAGGGTGGATGGCACCGCTCGGCGAGAGCACTGGCGGCGACGAGCGAATCGGCCGCGAGCCAGGCGGCGCCCGCCAGAATCTGGCAAAAGCGTTGGACCGCCTCGCTGGTGGCGGTCGTGGTGCTGACGGCATCAACAAAGAGCAAGGTGGCTTCGGTAGCCCGTCGGCAAACGGGGCCCAATTCGCCATGCTCGATGGCAGCGTGCGATTCATTTCAGCTCATATCGACCCCTCCGTTCTGACGGCGCTGGCCACGCCCGCCACCAGCGATCCGTTGCCCGACGACTGGAAGATCGACGCGCAGCAGGTATGGCCGAACAAGTGACGGACGCTGTCGCCAAGGGGCCATTCGCGCGGGAATCAACGCGATCCGCGTCGAGAACTGGCCCAAGTTACACTGGAATTGGGTCGCAGGCAAAATTAGACGCGAAACAGGGCCGGCTGAACACGCCCCCAGACCATTTCGCCGCCGTCGTTCGGCACCGACTGCCATTATGGCATGATACGGAAAGCGCATCAAAACGCGCGCTTCGTCCGAAATCGCGCGCTTTTTTTTACGGATTATACCTTCCCATGGGTATACCTCACCTGGCCCAAAAACGCCATTCGGGACGCGCGCGACCGCCCCGGTGGGCCACGCCCGAACGACCGCCGCAAGGATGACTGCCAAGTTGGCATTCAAGATCCACGCGTGCCTTCGATTCCTTCGGCGTGGAGCGGTCACTGCGCTACGATCGGAAGCCGACGAGCTTGCCCGAAGGGGCCTTCACGGCACTCCATAAAGAATCAGATTCTTGTCGCGCGCGACGACCGGCAACTCTAGCCTCCACTGGCCATACGTCAGGACGTTGGTGAAGCCGAATTCGCGGCCCAGTTGCCGCCACTCCTCCGGGCCACGCCTTTCCCAGATCTCACGGCCGCTTTCATCCAACAAGCCGCCGAGCTTGATCCAGCCTTGAGGTCGCGGCTTGAGCATGTCGTCGCCGTAGATTCGCGTGAGCACGCGGTTCATGCTGGGCCCGGAGGCGGGCACGTAGGTGATCTGGTTCATCGCCTCGCCGTTGAGCACCACGCCGCGCCGAGTGCGCAATTGCACGATGCCCATCCGCGGGGCCGTGAGGATCAAACCCTCGCCCCGCCGCGCCGCGGAAAAGACGGGGTCGTCGCTCCATCGGCGAAATGGGGCGAAGCCCGCGTCGGCCCGCGCCGACAGTTGACCGCCGATCAGGCCGAGTCCAATGCCACCGAGCACGACGGCAATCGCGCGGCGAAAACGGAGAGACTGAACGACCTCACAAAACGTGGGAAAGAACCGTCGTTGAATTCGTGGGACGGCCTTCCCAGGCCGCTCAAGACGGGCTGGGAAGCCCGTCCCACACCAGATCGTCGGCGCCAGCGCGGCCGCCGCCAGGCCAATGGCCAGCCAGAAGCCGAGCGCCATGGCGGCCACGGCCCCTCCGCAAGCGACGGCGATGCCATATAGGCACGTTCGAAGCGCCGGCGCGCCGGGCACGGTCAGTTTTCGCCGCGCGAACCACAAGAGCGGCGCGGCCAGCCACGCCAGCGCCGCCAGTTGCCAATTGCCGCGCCACGCCCAGCCCGTCGCAATCAGGCAGGCCAACGCCCCAAAGCGCGCGATTCGCCGCGCGCCATCGCCGCGTCCACCGCGGGGGACCGTCGCCAGAAGGTAAACCAGGATCAGGCCGGCGACGACGAAGACCTTCGAGGCGGCCGGAACGTACATCAGTTGCTTCTTGAGCATCAGCGTGCGCAAGAGGCAGTAGACCATCAAGCCGGCCAGCAGTCCCTGTACCGACCAGAACCTGTGGCGCCAGCGCGCCATCAGGCCGATCGCCAGCGCCGGAAAGGCGAGTGCCGCCAGGTTGACGAAACGGCCCGGCATCGCCATGGCGATGGCCTGCGGCAGCCGATCGAGGAAGTGCGTCAATGGACACAGAACCAAGCTCGCCAGCGACGACAACGACACGGCGCGCAAAAGCACCAGCGACTCGCGCGGCAGTCGTTCGGCGTGCCAGGCGAGGGCGGCCGATGCGACCGCCAGCGTACACCATCCGATCTTCCACTCGATATGATTCAACGGGTACGGAAAGCGATGGTTGTCCCAAGCGGCGACGAAGGCTTCCAGCAACCGGCTCGCCAGCTCGGGATCGGCCGACGGGACGCCGCGCGCCAAGAAACGCTGCAGCGCGAAGCTCGCCAGCGCGACCAGTGCGCCGGCCCCGAACCAGCGCGCCATGGTCATTGCGCGGGCCCGCTCGGCGCGCCAATCGCAGGCCAGGGCCGCCGCCGCGAAAACGGCGCACCAGGTGCCCAGGAGCGGGTGTACCGCGGGGGCCAGACCGCACAGAAGCGCCGCGGAGCGATGAAAACGCAGTCCAAACAGCGACCAGGCACACATCACATAAGCGTTGCCCGTCACGCCGTACGTGGTCCAGTAGGTGTCCGAAAGCAGGTGCGTCTGGTAGACGGCGCCGCACTCCTGATAGACCATGGTCAAGAGGCAAATCAAGGGCACGGCGCAGGCGAAGAATCGGTCGCGGCTGAAGGCCAAGGTCGAAAGCGCCAACGCCTCGAAGCTCAAGACCGCCGCCAGGCATCCCAAAACCAACGAAATGAATGGTTCTGAAAGGCCACAGGCCAACGCCGCGGCGGGCACCTGGTGCAGCAGCGTCCACGATTGGATGTGGTACATATAAAACGGGTTGTCGGCCGGGTAGCTCACGACACCGGCGACGGCTTGCGCGCTTTCCACGGGAATTTGCCAAGCGGAGGTCAGGCCGAAATAGACCCCGCACACGCCGGCCACCAACATCACCAGCGCCACTTCGCTGGACGCGGTGGGGGCGCCATCCGGTCGCGCAAGTGACGAGGTGCGCGGCAGTTCCTCCAGTGGTCCGGAAGGGCCAATCGCGGCGACCGACCCGGGCCGCCGAATGGATCGCTTCACTACGGAGCCGGTAAGCGACATGGTCACGCGAGCGGCGGCTATTTGAGGGGGATGTGCCTTTGCACGTGCTGCTGTTGCGGCTCGAGGCAAGTTCACAACCTGCCCACCAATTCGTGGTACGCCTTATACGAATTACCGGCCGATGCGTCAAAGCCAGTTGACGCGGCACCGACTCAATTCGGCAGCTTCAGTCGCTCATCGGCGAGATCGAGTTGGTACAGCACCTGGTTGTAATCGTAACGCGGCGTCTGCGCGGGGTTGCCGGAAAACGTGTGAGTATACGTCCCCTCGAAATAGATAATGCGGCCCCCTTCCTGGTCGAAATAGGGGTGCTGTTTGGGGTTGTAGAAACTGTATCGGTCGTGGGTCAGCACTTTGCGCGCGTGGCGCCATGGTCCCTCGGGCGCGGCGGCTTCCGAGTACCAGACCTCGCCCAGGGGCGATGTGCCACCCGTTTCGGTCGCGATCATGATCCAACGGCGCCGGAACTCGTTGAAGGAGACGCTGCCGCGGTGGGCCACCGCGCGCCGGCCGCTATCAGGGTCTTCGAGGTCGACAACCGCCTCGCCCGGCTTGAGCTTACCCGACTTGAGCAGTTGGCTCTGCAATTGCGGCCCGACCACAGGCGTGTCGCGCTTCCAGGCCCAACGCAGCGTGCCGTCGGCGGCGCGGTCGAGCCGCACCGAATTCGCCGCGTCGTTATCGAGACGACTGCCCGGAACCACGCACGTAAACGCCTCATATTGCGTCAGATCGCCGAGCGCCTCGATTTTGGCCTCTACGCGCACCAAGGGCGCCGGGTCGGCAAAGTACACGTACTCGTTCCCGTCCACGCGGTGGATGAACGGGTGTCCCGAGGGAAAGACGGGCGAGCGCATGTCGAATTCGGTCACCTGCTCGAACTCGTGCCGCTCGTCGTTGAATTCCGCCAGCCCGCGCGCGTAGATGTCGAGCGAGCCTTTGACTTTCATGTAGGCGGCGAACATCCGCTCGCGACCATCGTCACTCTTGAGCACGACCAGGCCGTCGATCCACGTCGGTCCTTCGCCGGGCATTCGGCACGTCGGTTTGGCGAAGCCTTCGCCGTCGACGAAGTAGTCAAGGTTCACTCCCACGGCCGGATCGAGTCCACCATCGTGCGGCAAGCGCGACGTGGCCCCGGGCACGTGGAAGTTGCCTAAGGGGTACGCCGGCCGCAACGTGTCGCCCCAGAACCAGTGGAGCCGGCCGCGATAGACCGCGCTGGCGACGCTATCGGAGCCGAACACCTGCGCGTTGATGAGGGGTCGATCGATCGGCGCTTCCAAACCCGTCAGGAGGCTGTCGCGGTAGATGCCCGCGCCGGTGACGCGATAGAGCCGCCGGGCAATATTGAGCCGCTTGATTTCCAACGTCGCGCTGCCACCCGCGCGCACGTCGAGCGCCTTGCCGCGGAAGCCAAAACCATCCTTGGGGAACTCGTAGCCGTGGCTCGTGATGTGGAAGAATACTTTGCGGTCCATCAGACCCGGTTCACGGAATGCGACGACGCCGTTGCTGTCCGTCACGCAGCGGATTTGGTTCGTCGTCGTCAGCTCGACCAGCGGCACACCACGGCCGGTTTCGGCATCGACCACGGTGATGCGGAAGTAGTCGCCGGATTCCCGGGCGGGTTCGGCGGCAAGGCACGCCAGAAGCAGGCACTTGGTCAGCGACATTTTCGAGGCACCATTGAATTGACCGTCATGGACGAACGCGGCCGGTCGTCAGGTAGTCCCAGACCATTTGGCATTGGCGGCTCGCTATCGCGGACCTTCTTTGCCCGTGGTATATAATATACCAAGCCGATGATGCCGAGCCGACGGTTGATGGCAGGACCGGTGAGGGTCTTGTTTCTTGGGAAAGGAGGGAGTAGATGGCAACTGGTTTGGAAATGTTCGATGCGTTGCGGCAGGCCACTTCGACCTTGCCTAGCGGCGGACAATTCCATGTCAATCGTTTCGATGCCGACGACTTAAGAAAACTGTCGGTCCCGGAGTTCATTTCAATGGGCTGGGACAGCTCGACAGCGGAACTTGTGGTGAGAGACTTGGCCAACGGCAAGTTAGGAGAGCTAGGCACGGCGCTCGGCGTTCGGCTCTGTATCACGACCGAGGTCAAGAATCTGATTCCAGGCGAGGGCTTCCGCCGGATGGCACGTGTGCCGATCGACGACGGACAGACGGATGATGAAATGTTCGAGGAGGTTGATCGGATCCGACATCCGGAAAGGTATCCAGCGTGAGTTTCTTGATGGATACCAACACGTGACCATCGATTCGCAAACACAACGCACAGGGCTTCCACCAGCGATGGCTTCCACTACCTTCCAGTGCTACCTCGTGACCAAGGACGATCAAGGCAAATTCAAGGCCGAGCTGGCCGAACGTTCGCTTGACGACTTGCCCGCCGGCGACGTGCTGGTCCGCGTGGCCTATTCGTCGCTCAACTACAAGGACGCCCTTTCGGCCACGGGCCATCCGGGCGTGACGCGCAAGTTCCCGCACGTGCCGGGGATCGACGCGGCGGGCACGGTCGCCGAAAGCAGCTCGACCGACTGGCACGCGGGCGACGAGGTGATCGTCACCAGCTTTGACTTGGGGCAGAACACTTGGGGCGGCTTCGGCGAGTACATCCGCGTGCCCTCCGCCTGGGTCGTGCCCAAGCCGGCCGGACTGACGCTGCGCGAGAGCATGATCTGCGGCACGGCCGGCTTGACCGCGGCCTTGAGCTTGCAGGCCCTGGTCGACCACGGAGTTACGCCCGAGCGCGGCGAAATCGTCGTTACGGGCGCCGCCGGAGGAGTCGGCAGCCTGGCCGTGGCTCTATTGGCCAAGGCCGGCTACCGTGTCGTCGCCTCGACCGGCAAGCCGGCGGCCCACGAGCTGCTCTCGCGGCTCGGCGCCGCGCGCGTCGTGGGCCGAGAGGAGGTGCATGACATGAGCGAAAAGCCGCTCTTGTCTACTCGCTGGGCGGGCGCCGTCGATACCGTCGGCGGCAGAACACTCGCCACGCTCGTCCGCTCGGCGCAGCGTTACGGCGTGATTACCGCCTGTGGCCTGGTTGGCGGCACAGAGCTGCCGTTATCGATTTATCCGTTCATCATCCGCGGCGTCGAGCTCGTCGGCATCGACTCGGCTGAATGCCCCCAGGACCGCCGCCGGGCAATTTGGAACAAACTTGCCGCGGAATGGAAGCCGGCGGAATTGGAACCGTTGGTGACCGAAGTGCGCCTGGGCCAACTCGCGCCGCACATCCAGGAAATTCTGGCGGGACGGGTGACAGGGCGGGTGGTGGTCCGTCATTAGTCAGTGGTTTGTCATTAGTCATTTGTCAGTGGTCATTTGTTTCCGGTTCGTGCCACTCCTTTCGCCAAACGCAACCTGGGACAAACCGAGGGGCTAACGCCCCCCGCTCGCCCCTCGCGAGTTCTACGCCCTTTTGATGTACGAGACATTCGAGCACACCGCCGACCTGGGATTGCGCATCGTCGCGCCCGACCTCGACACGCTTTTCGCCGAGGCGGCGCAGGGACTGACGGCGATGATCGTCGCGAACCTCGACCAGGTCCGGCTTGTCCGAGAGGTGACCTTTCGCGTACCCGGCGCCAAGTGCGACGAGTTGCTGTTCGATTGGCTGAATGAAATCCTCTACGCTTTCGAGGGGGAGCACTTGCTGCTGGCAGGGTTCGACGTGCATATCGGCGACACCGGCTTGGTAGCCACGGCCCAGGGCGAGCCGCTCGATTTGCAGCGGCACCAGCTTGAGCACGAGGTGAAAGCCATCACGTACCACGGTTTGAAGGTCGAACGGTGCGACGGCGGTTGGCTGGCGGAGGTGATTGTGGACATTTGAGGGAAGGGAACAGGTTACAGGGGACAGGTTACAGGGTTCAGAGGACAGGGTTCAGAGGACAGGGTTCAGAGGACAGGGTTCAGA
>DATLQY010000917.1:0-2835 GCA_035534975.1 Pirellulales bacterium | reverse complement strand
CAGCACCGTCGCCATGAAAAATCCTTTTCGCAATCGCGAAAAACGACCGATCGTGGCACGGATATCGAGGACCGTCAATCGCTCAAATAACCCCCTTGACCAACCTAGAAAAGGGTGGGACAAGCTCGCCTTGGGCGAGCGCCGGCCCACCATGACCCTTTGAGGCCAGGGGCGTGGTTCGGCTCCACATTGCCGCAGGCAGCATGGCGCCGGACCGGCGGGCGCTGCAGGTTGCGGTGCTAGAAGCGCGGCGTTGGCTGTCGGCGGCGGGATGCTTTTTTTGCGTCTGCCGCGGAGAGCTACTGCTTTCGGAACCAGTTGCTCAACAAGCCCTTGGCCTTGTTGAACACGCCGCCGTCGCGCGCGGATTCGGCCTCGGTCGCCATCAGGTACGAACGAAAGCTTTCGACCAGGTGTCGGGCACGCTCGGCGAGTTGCTTTCGCCGGCGGTCGCGCTGTTTCTGGGGCGTGACGATCATGTGAATCTTGGTCCGCGGGGCGCCCAACCGGCCGACGCCCTCGCGCGGCTGCTGCTCTCGCGCGAATTCCTCGAATTCCAAATCCATCACGAGCCGCAACGGCCGGTCGGTCATGCGGCGCAGCGACCACCCGCCGGGGTCGCCGAACCGCAACCGAATCCGGTCGCCGTCGACCGACTCGACCTCGGCATGGTGGTCGCCGACGAAGCCCCTCAGTTTTTCGATGCACACGGACAACGGCGCTTCGCTCACCAGGTGACATTCGAAAAGCGCGTCACGCGAAGCGCGTCGCCCCGCGCGGTCCACCACGCCCGTCGAACCGGTGAGCTCGTTGCCGCTGCCAAGTTGTACGACGCGGTTGCGGCCCGCTTGCTTGGCGTTCATCAAGGCCCGGTCGGCGCGTCGGAGCATGGTTTCGGGCGTGTCGCCCGGCTGGATTTCCGTGACGCCGAAGCTGATGGTGACGGACTTGCCTCCCAGCGCGGGCTGGGGAATTCTCCCGAAGGCCAGGCGCAGCTCCTCGGCGCGGCGCACGGCCCTGGCGCAATTCGAGTCGGCGAAGAGCAGCACGAATTCCTCTCCGCCGTAACGGGCCGCCAGGTCGCCCGGTTGGCAGGCGCTCTTGAGCAGCCGCGCGACGTTCAAGATCACGTCGTCGCCCGCCTGGTGGCCGTAGGTGTCGTTCACGTGCTTGAAGCGGTCGATGTCGCAGATGATCAGGCTGCACGGCAACGCGTTCTCGTGGTACGCCGTCACGAATTGCGAGTGTGCGCGGTCGAACTCCGCGCGGTTGCCCAACTGCGTGAGCGGATCCTTGCTCGCCTTTTGGTTCAGGTTTTCGCAACGGGCTTCCAGCGAGATTTCCGACGACGCATCGTGCAACACCAGCGCCAGGCCCCGTGCGACCCCATCGGCGCCGACCACCGGAACGGCATGCGCGTCGACGGCCACCTGCCGGCCGGTGCGACTGCGGACCGACAATCGCCGCAGCCACTGCACGCCCGTCCGAATGGCGTAGCTCAGGGGGCAATCCTCGTCGCGGATGACCTCGCCGCGCTCGTCCCGCAACTCGAGCAGGCTGGGTAGCCAGCGGCGGTGTTGGACACTGGCCTCCGTGATACCCGTCAGACGCTCCGCGCCGCGGTTCCACTGGATGATCCGCAGGCTGCTATCGACGAACAACACCGCGTCGAACATGTTGGCCAGCAATTTGCGCTGAAAAAGCGCCTCGAAGCTCCCTGCGTCGGCGACCTGGGCAACGTCGGCCAGCCGCCACGCGAGCTCGGTCGCCTCCGGCTCCAAGTCCCGCAACCAACGCCGGGCGACCGACTCGCACAGCGTGTTCGTGTCGCAATCCTGGTCTTCGATGAACCGCTTGACCAGTTCGGGATCGAATTGCGTACCGGCGCAGCGGTACAGCTCGTGGAATGCCCGCTCGCGCGTGAAGGCCCGGCGATAAACGTGGTCCGCCAGCATCGCGTCGAAGGCGTCGGCGATCGCCAGCATGCGCGACCCCACCGGCGGCGGCTTGCCCGAACGCCCCACCGCGGCGCGGCTGCCATCGTACCAGGTCGGAGTCGCGGCGATGATGTCCAACACGCCTTGCGAGGCGCACGAGCAGCGCAGGATCTCCAGGCCCATCGGCCAATGGCTGTTCATCACCGACGCCTCTTGCTGCGTCAACGAGCCGGGCTTGGTGAGAATGTCGTCGGGAACGCCGAGTTTGCCCACGTCGTGCAACAGCGCCGCAAGCTCGAGCTGGTCGTGCTCCGCCTCCGATAACCCCAATCGCGACGACCAACCGGAACATGCCAGCGTCACGCGCAGCGAGTGCTTCGCCGTGGGCTCGTGCTTGCACCGCAGCGCCCGGTAGAGGCTGCTGGCGATTCCCAAACGGACCTCGACCAGTTGGTTATCCAACGGCCGTTCCAAATCGATCGCGCGGCGAGTACGATCGGCGGGGGGGCCCTCCTCCAATTGCCCCAACAAGTCGCTCAATTGGGCCACTCGCGATTCGGCCGTGTCGATCGTCGGCTCCGGGCCGGGCTGGGCGTCGCTTTGGGATGCGCTGGGCATAGTTGGGAGCCGTCGATGAATGACAGCCTGCATTCGCCACGGGAACGGCTCTGGAAAACCATAGGTCACGATGGCCCCTGGTGCAAACCGCCACCTCCCGCAGTAAGTTGCCTGGGCGGGTTAGCCGCTGGCCGTGAATCTGTAGTTGGCTATAGGTAGGAAAAGAGCGGGGACGCCTCGAAAGCGGTTTAGAGTGGAGTTGTTGAATTCCCCCCAAACCCCGTTACAGGAGGTCGTCCCCGTGAGTAAGAGCAAAGCGTATCGTTCGACGGATGTCAAG
>DATLQY010000916.1:0-3232 GCA_035534975.1 Pirellulales bacterium | reverse complement strand
TGCCTCGCCGCCTGCGCCAGGTCGCCGTGTCCTCCGCCGTCTCGTCTGCCAGCCATCGACCGTCCTCCCGAGCAGGGCCCCAGGCGGTAAGCTAGCACATCGAACGAAACGACTCACGCATCCCAACCGAAAGGACACGGTTGATTTCATCGGCCGGGCGACGGCGCACCCGTAAACCGAAAGCGACGTTCTCGAACACGTTCATGTGCCGGAACAGTGCATAGTGTTGGAACACGAAACCGACGTTCCGTTCACGCGCCGATCGGGTCGTTACGTCTTCGTCCTCGTAATGCACGCGGCCGGCGTCGGCGACTTCCAGCCCCGCGACGACCCTCAAGAGGGTCGTCTTGCCCGAACCGCTGGGGCCTAGCAAGGCCAGCAGTTCGCCCCGCGGCACATGGACGGTCACATCGTCGAGCGCGACGAACCGGCCAAACCGCTTGCTGACATTCTCGATTCGAATGCTCATGAGATCACCGCCTCAGCCAACTCGTGACGTGTCTTCCGTTCCAAATAGACCTTGAGCGCCAGCGTGACCAGCGCGATCGATGTCAGCACCGAAGCCAAGGTAAAGGAACCGGGAGTGTTGTATTCTTGAAACAGCTTCTCGACGCGCAAAGGCATGGTGTCGGTGCGGCCCGCGATGTGCCCTGAGACGACGTAAACGGCGCCGAATTCACCGGTCGCCCTCGCACTCGACAGGATCAAGCCGTAAAGCACGCCCCAGCGGATGTTGGCCAACGTTACCCGGCGGAACATCTGCCAGCCGCTCGCGCCCAAGCTCACCGCCGCCAACTCCTCGTCGGCGCCGATCGCCTCCATCACGGGAATCAATTCGCGGGCCACGAACGGCAACGTGACGAAGGTGGTCGCCAGCACCAGGCCGGGTAAGGCAAAGATCACTTTCACGTCGTGTACCCGCAGCCAGGGCCCCAGGTACCCTTGCAAGCCGAAGATCAACACCAGCGACAAACCCGCCACCACGGGCGAGACTGCGAACGGCAGGTCGACCAGAACGGTGA
The DNA here is from genome assembly GCA_035534975.1 of Pirellulales bacterium. GTDB lineage: Bacteria > Planctomycetota > Planctomycetia > Pirellulales > JAICIG01 > DATKSN01. The sequence continues at coordinate 2,210 of DATLQY010000916.1, read as the reverse complement.
GCACCGTGCGGCCGCGGAAGCGGAAGCGAGCGATCGTCCAGGCCGCCGCCACACCGAATACCAGGTTCGCGACCACGGCGACCGGTGCCACGGCCAGCGTTAACAGCACCGAGTGCCGCGTGTCGGGATCGGACGTCAGGTTCCGCCAATAGGCGCCCACGCCCTGAGCCAACGCCTGGTAGAACACGGCCACCACAGGAACGATCACCAACACGCCGATCACCGCCACGGTCGCCGCGATCAACGTGAACCGCACCCAGAGCGGATCGTGCCGGCCGGCCGAATGGCGGGACAGGCCACGGGAGGTTTCCTTTAGTTCAGACATGGCTCTTCTTGCTCCAATGTTCCAGCATGTGTACCAGCAAGAGCATGCCAATCGACATGGCCAAGAGCACCACGGCGATCGCCGTGGCCTCGGCGTAGGCGAATTCCTTGAGCCGAGCGACGATCAGCACCGGCGCGATCTCCGTCTTGAAAGGCATATTGCCTGAAACGAACACCACCGAACCGTATTCACCCATGGCGCGGGCAAACGACAGCGCGAAACCCGTGATCATCGCCGGCACCAGGGCAGGCAGGAGCACGCGGCGAAACGTCTGCCAGCGCGTGGCGCCCAGCAGGAACGCCGCGTCCTCGATCTCGGCGTCGAGGCTCTCCAACACCGGTTGCAAGGTGCGGACCACGAACGGAAATCCGATGAACGTCAGCACCAGCACCACCGCCAGACGCGAGTAGGCGGCCTTGATCCCCAATGGCACCAGGAATTGTCCCAACCAGCCGTTCTCGACATACAACTGCGAATAGACAAGGCCGGCAACCGCCGTGGGCAGCGCGAACGGCAAGTCGACCAGCGAATCGAGCCAACGTTTTCCCGGAAACTCGTACCGCACCAACACCCACGCCACGATCAGGCCCAACACGACGTTGATCCAGGCCGAAGCGAACGAGCTCGTGAGTGTGAAGGCGTAGGCGGCCCGTGCCCGTGCCGTCCAGACGGCGCCCCAGAATCGATCGAACGGTAACGACGCGGCCTTGACCAGGCAGCCCGCCAGGGGAACGACCACCAGAAGTCCGAGCCAGGCTACGGTGTAACCCAAGCTCAAGCGGAAGCCCGGCAGGATACGGCGGTTGATGGTGGAGGTCGTCATGAGGTCAGGGGCATCGAAGAACAATTTCACCTTGAGCCGAATTTCACTCGACGCGACTGTCATAGATCTGGTCAAACACGCCCCCCTCGGCGAAGAACCGATCGTTCGCTTCGGCCCAACCCGTGGCGATCTCGGCGATTTCGAACAGCTCAAGTTCCGGGAACGTGTCGCTATGTTGCGCGAGCACGGCCGGCTCGATCGGCCGGTAGCCGTTTTCGGCGATGACCTGCTGCGCTTCGAGCGTGTAGAGGAATTTGAGGTACTCCTCGGCCACCTCACGGGTCGACTTGCGATCGACGTTGGCGTCGACCAGCGCTACGAACGGTTCGGCCCGGATGCTGATCGGTGGATAAACGATCTGCAATTGTCCTTTCGACTCCGCGACTTCCAACACCGCTTCGTTTTCCCAGGTAAGGTGGACATCGCCGATTCCCTTCTGGGCGAATGTGTTCGTGGCGGCGCGGGCACCGGTGTCGAGCACCGGCGTGTGACGGTAGAGTTCGGTCACGAACTCGCGGGCGTCAACCTCCGATCCTCCTCGCCGAAGGACCGAACCCCAAGCGGCCAGGAAGCTGAGTTTGCCGTTGCCCGAGGTCTTCGGGCTGGGCGTAATGATCGCCACATCCGGCCGCACCAGGTCGGACCAATCTTTGATCGCGTGTGGGTTCCCCTTACGCACGACGAATACGATCGTGGAAAAGTAGGGAAGGGAATCATGCGGAAGACGCTGCTGCCAGTCGTCGGCGATAAGTCCGGCCTTGCGGATCGCATCGATGTCGGACCAGATGGCGAGCGTCGCCACGTCCGCCTCCAGTCCGTCGATCACCGCCCGCGCCTGGCTTCCCGAGCCGCCATGCGACTGCCTGATCGTCACGTCGCGAGCGGCCTCTTTGCGATAGGCTGCGACAAACCGCTCGTTCACCTGGCGCCACAGTTCGCGGGTCGGGTCGTACGAGACGTTGAGCAATTCAACCTGGGACGGGGCGGCATCAACCTTGGCCGCATCGGTGCTCGATGAGTGGACTTTGGCCGTGCCGCTGTTGTCGCAGCCCAGAATTGACA
>DATLQY010000915.1:0-4531 GCA_035534975.1 Pirellulales bacterium | reverse complement strand
TGGACAAAACGGTTTCAAGCTCTCGCTGTTGGGTTTCGAGCCGGGCGAAGATTACGAGCACCTGGTCAAAGAGGGCCGTGGACGCCGCCTGTTTCCAGCCTCACCCGACCGTAGCCTGCTTTTGCTCAAGCCGATCAACCTGGCGCCCCACGGCGGCGGCCAGCGGACCGACGCGAGTTCGCACGAATACAAGCTGCTCCGCCGTTGGATTGAACAGGGAATGCCCTACGGCAAGCCGGACGATCCAACCGTGGCCAAAATCGAGGTCGTGCCCGCCGAACGCTCGATGCAACGCGGCGGCGAACAACAGATCATCGTGCTGGCGCACTACACCGACGGCTCGATCGAAGACGTGACCCGCGTGGCGACCTATGATCCCAACGACGGCGAAATGGCCGAATGCACGGCGACCGGGCTGGTGAAGACGCTCGATCTGACGGGCGATGTGGCGATCATGGCCCGCTACCAGGGACAGGTCGGCGTGTTCCGCGCCAGCATTCCGCTTGGAGTGCCGGTCGACACCTTGCCGGTCGCGAAGAATTTCATCGACGAACTGGTCTTCAAAAAGCTCAAGACGTTGGGCGTGCCGCCGTCGCCGATTTGCGATGATTCGACGTTCATCCGGCGTGTCTCGATCGACCTGGCGGGCCGCCTGCCGCGGTCCGAGGAAACCGAGCAGTTCCTGGCCGATCAGGATCAGGCGAAACGCGACAAGCTGGTCGACCGGCTCTTGGACAGCCCCGAATACGCCGACTATTTCGCGAACAAATGGGCCTCCGTGTTGCGGAACCGGCGCCGCACGCCGGGATTCACGCGAGGTTCGTACGCCTTCCACGGTTGGATTCGCGACAGCTTGTATGAAAACAAGCCCTACGACCAGTTCGCTCGCGAGATCCTCGCCGCGTCGGGCGAAATCGGTGAGAACCCGGCGGTCGTCTGGTACCGCGAAGTGAAGGAAGTCGACCAGCAGGTGGAAGACTGCGCCCAGTTGTTCCTGGGACTGCGCATTCAATGCGCTCGCTGCCATCACCATCCCTTCGAGAAGTGGAGCCAGCGCGATTACTATGGATTGGCCGCTTTCTTTTCGCAAGTAGGGCGCAAACCGGGCGCCTCGGCGGACGAGCAACGCATTTTCCATCGCCGCGGGGCGGCGGCGGCCACGAACCCCAAGACGGGCGAACGGCTGCTGCCCACCGGTTTGGGCAGTGTTCCTGAGAAGCTCGCCCCGGAGCGCGATCCGCGGCAGGCCCTGGCCGACTGGATGGCCGACCCGGCCAACCCGTTCTTCGCCCGCGCCCTGGTCAACCGCTACTGGAAGCACGTCTTCGGCCGCGGCATCGTCGATCCGGAGGACGACATGCGCGTTACCAACCCGGCCTCGAACCCCGAGTTGCTGGCCGCGCTGGCGCAGCACTTCATCGCCGGCAAGTTCGACCTTAAGAACCTGCTGCGGGCGATCTGCAAGTCGAACACGTACAACTTGAGCGCGGAGCCGAACCAGTACAACCTGAACGACAAACAGAACTATTCGCGATATTATCCCAAGCGGTTGACGGCCGAGGTGCTGTTGGATTCGCTCGACCTGGTGACGACCTCGACGACCGGCTTCAGCGGTTTGCCCGCCGGCACGCGGGCGGTGCAACTGCCCGACACGGGGGCCAATACCTACTTCCTTACGGTCTTCGGCCGACCGGAAGGGGCCAGCGCCTGCGAGTGTGAACGCTCGCAGGAGGCGAATTTGGCGCAGAGCCTGCACCTTTTGAACTCGGCCGAGGTCCAGTCGAAGCTCTCGAACGGAGGGGGGCGCGCGGCCCTGTTGGCCAAGGACGACATGCATTCGCCGGACGATAAAGTCCGGTCGCTCTACTTGTCGGTCTTTTCCAGGCTCCCGGTGGCCGACGAGATGCAAGTGGCCCTGGCCCACATCAACCGCGTGGAAAACAAGCAGCAGGCCTACGAAGACATTCTATGGGCCCTGGTGAACACCAAGGAATTCTTGTTTAACCATTAGCCATCGGTGTAAGGTCGGATTACCATAGGAAGGTATCGACCCCACAAGTTTATCCCACCGACCGAGTTTGACCCACCCATACCGCGTGATGGCAAGCGCGGCGCCATGCATGCCGCCGCCGCTACGCACCTAGCCGGCGCCCCGCGCAGGGTGGGCACCGCCCACCAACCCAACGAATATCAGGAGCCTCAACATGGCAGACCTACGGATGGCGCGTCGCAACGTAGTGCGTTCGACGCTGGCGATGACGGTGGTTGCCTTGGTGGCCGCCGTCGAGCCGGCTGTCGCCCAGTTGCCGGTAACGCAACTGTTCGCCGTTTCGCCGCCGGGAGGCAAGCAAGGCACCTCCGTGGAGTTGACCATCGCCGCCGGCGCCGACCTCGACGGCGTCGATCGGCTTTATTTTTCGCACCCAGGCATCACCGCGGCCCGCAAACTCGCCCCGCTCAAGCCGCTGCAAACCGTGCCCGATCCGCTGCCGAACGAATTCACGGTGACGATCGCCCCCGATGTGCCGCCGGGCATGTACGATGTGCGCGCCGTCGGCACTTTCGGGATGTCGAACCCGCGATTCTTCGTCGTCGGCGATCTCGCCGAGGTCAAGGAGCAACCGGGGAACGCCACGCAAGACAAGGCGGTTTCCATCGAGTTGAATACGGTGGTCAACGGCGCCGCCGACGCGACGGCCGCCGACTGGTACAAATTCGCCGCCAAGGCGGGCCAGCGGGTCGTGATCGACTGTTGGGCGCAGCGGATCGACTCGCGGATGGATGCCACGCTGGTGGTTCTCGACGGCGCCGGCCGACAACTGTTCCGCAGCCGCGACACCAACCGCCGCGATCCCTTGGTCGATCTGACTGTGCCGGCCGACGGCGAGTACCTGCTCAAGGTCTACGACTTCGTCTACGCCGGCGGACCCGAGTATTTCTACCGTTTGGCGATTGGCACAGGTCCGCACATCGACTTCATCGTGCCCCCCTGTGGCGTGCCGGGAACGAAAGCCAGCTACACGATTTACGGCCGCAACCTGCCGGGCGGCGCGCCTGCCGAGGGCGTGACCATCGACGGCCGCACGCTGGAGAAGTTGGCGGTCGAGATCGCGTTGCCGGCCGACAAGCCGACCGAGCGGTTGGAAATCGGTGAGTTCGTCGAACCGGACGAGTCGTCGCTCGACGGCACCGAGTACCGGCTACCGTCGCCGCAAGGCGTATCGAACTCGTCCTTCATCGGTTTCGCCGCCGCGCCGGTCGTCCTTGAGCACGAACCCAACGACGAACCGGCCATGGCAAACATCGTGACGTTGCCATGCGAATTCGTGGGGCAGTTTGGCCCCAGGGGCGACCAGGACTGGCTTCAGTTCGACGCCAAGGCGGGCGAGGTCTATTGGATTGAAATGCTTGCCCAGCGTCTGGGGCAAGCGGTCGATCCGGCGGTGCTTTTACAACGCGTGACCAAGAACGACAAGGGAGAAGAACAAGTCGCCGACATCGTCGACCTCGACGACGACGCGACGAATATCGGCGGCATCGCGTACAACACGACCACTTCCGACGCCGTGTTCCGCTTCGCCGTGCCCGGCAACGGCACCTACCGCGCGATGGTCCGCGATCTGTACTTCGGCTCGCGGGGCGACCCACGACACATTTACCGGCTGTCGATCCATCGCGAGCAGCCCGACTTCCGCCTGGCGGCGGTGGCGACCTACCCGGCGAACAACAAGCTCGAAACCCGCCCCTGGAACCCGCTCTTACGGCGCGGCGGCGCCGAGCGGATCGACGTGATGGCCTTCCGCCGCGACGGTTTCGCGGGCGATATCGTCGTCACCGCGGAGGGATTGCCCGAGGGCCTGACGGCGGCGCCGGTTCTGATCGGCGGAGGGCAATCGGCGGCGACACTGGTGCTCACTGCCACCGACCAGGCCGCGGCGTGGACCGGCACGATTCAGATCGTCGGCCGTGCGAAAGTCGGCCCGGCGGAGGTGGTGCGGCCCGCGCGCGCGGGTACCGTGCTCCAGGCATCTTCGCCCGCCGGCCAACCGCCCGTGCCGGCACGCGCCCGTCTCGCGCGCAGTTTTGCGCTGGCCGTGACGGCGCAAGACATCGCGCCGTTCCAGGTCGACCTGGGCGAAAGCAAGACCTGGGAGATGTCGCGGGCGGGAAAGCTGCAGATTCCGGTCAAGGTGACACGGCGCGGCGAAATCAAAGGCAATCTGACGCTCACGGCGCTGGGCTTACCGGCAAACGTGCAGCCGCAGCCGTTGGCTTTCGACGCCAATACCAACGAAGGAAAGTTCGAGGTGCAGATCAACCCGAACGCGCCCTTGGGGAGCTACACGATCTACATGCAGGTGCAGAGCACCGTGGCCTACAAACGCGACGTCGCGGCAGCCGAGGCCGCGACGAAGGCGAAAGTCGAAATCGATAAACTGGCCGCCGATACGGCCGAAGCCGCCAAGGCGGCGGATGTGGCGAAACAAGCGGCCGACAAGGCCGCGGCCGACGCCGACGCGGCGGCCAAGGC
>DATLQY010000914.1:0-11657 GCA_035534975.1 Pirellulales bacterium | reverse complement strand
TGGCTGACATGAAGCGGCGCTACGAAATGGCCTTGGAGGACCTCCGCGAACAGCGCCAACGCTCGGCCGAGCTGGAACAGAAGCTGGCCGAAATTCCCAAGGCGCCGGCCGCCGCCGCCGCCGCCGCGGGGGACGGGATGGACTGGGAAGCCCAGAAGCGTCGGATGCTGGCCGCCTGGGAAGCCAACGTACAAGACGACGGCGACGACCAGCGGCGTGAAGAACGCCTCAAGATCCAAGACGTGATCGCCAAGACCGACGCCGCGCTGGCTCAGAAAGAACAGGAACTGGACGACCTGCGGAGGAACCTGGCGGCCGCGTCGGACAACCAGGGCGCGATGGCCGCCAGCGCCGCGGCATCCGACGAGTTACTATCGCACGACGAGAACGTCCGCGCCGAACGCGCTCGGCTCCAGCAGTTGCAACTCGAATGGGAAGAGAAACTCCGTCACGCGGAAGTCGAACTGTCGGTCGAGCGGGCCAAGATGGCGCGCCAGCGAGCCGAGATCGAGGAACGCCAGCGACAATTGCAAGAACTTCAAGCCCAACGCGCCGATGCGCCCGCCGACGCTCCCGCCAAGGAAAAGAAGCCGCAGCGCGGCCGATGGCTGACTCGTCTGGGGCTGAAGGAAGACGAGTCGGAGTAGAGGGGAAGGGGAGGAGGGGAAGGGAGTGTTGCGGCCAGGAACGGTTCAAAGAAGTTTCCAGAGCCTCCAGAACCAACGAAAGAGCGCTACCAGCCATAGCTCGGGCGCGAGAATGAGCCATGGCCACGCACTGCGCTCGGCCTGACGACCCGCTGAAGCGAGCAACTCATCGACGATCGCGAACGTTTCAGCCGTTGCCGGCACGTCCGCGTACCCGCATTCGACAAGGAAAGCTCTCAATTCCCCGGCCGAATCGATGGCTCGTAGGCGATCATAGCCGCGGTAATCAAAGCATTGGCCACGAGCGCCCCTCCGTCCGAGCTCGGCGATGATGCCTTCTCCAAGGTCATGGGCATATTCCAGCAATCCGCGTCCATCAGTCTACCTACCCAGAGCCGCCCTCGTCCTGGAAGTAAGCTTCCTGGATCACGGCCGTCTCGGTGGCGCTGTGCTCGTCGAGCCTTTCGAGCAAATCCCGCAGTGCGTCGCACGTCCTGGCAAAGGCGGTCAAATCCGTTGACGGCAGGCGATCGAGCCGCGACACGATCCGCCTGACGGCCTGACGAAAGCGTTCGTGGTCCTGCTTGAGGGCGTCAACTTTTTCCGCCAGGCGCGGGCACGTTTCGACGACTTCGTCCATGTACCCGTCGCATTCTTCAAGCGCCATCATGCGGTCGAGGTGCCGCTGCAACGATTGAGCGACGAACCGAAGGCTCGACAAGTGTCGAGAGAAATCCCCGCCTTCGACCTTCCAATCGAGCGTGACCCGCAATGCGTTGCAAATGTGCTTCAGCATCGCGTGCTCGACCATCGCCTGCTGTTCCACGTGGTGCGTTGGCATGGTCCATCTCCTGCGCGCTGGCCGGTAGTCATTCTACCCGAAAACCGTCCCGTCAGCACCCCTTGGCTTGCCGGTCGACAATTGCCAACGCACGGCAAGATCGGGACTTACGAATGCGCTGATGGCGGCAATCGCTTCGCCGGACACCTGGTCTAATGCAGCGGAATCGCGTCTTGCAGGACGACGTCGTCCACATAGTAGCCGACCGGCACACCTTGGACCGTGGGCGAGTCGCCTTGTGCGACCATCGTCTCCAGGTTGCGCGTGATGCGTTGTTGAACCAACTTTCGTTGGTCCCGGCGGCGAATGACCGCTCGTGCCCGCTGGATGGCATCGAAACCCAACGCCGCGGACAATCCGAATGCTCCGAAGAGGGCCCACAACCGCCGGACTTCAGGATCGCACATCGGTCCCCATCCGGCGGCCAACAGGCAGATGCTGAGCCAGGCGATCGTGCTCCGCAACGATTTTCGGTCGGCGGAAATGGCGTGTTCATGTCGCATGCGGAAACCCTGGTATGCAACGTTAGCTCTCGCCGCCGACTGAGTCAAATCGGAAGGCGCGGTTCCGATTGGAACGAATTTGACTTTTCGGCTATGCCACCAACTCCCGTACCACGTGCCCATGCACGTCGGTCAGCCGGCGGTCGATGCCGTTGTGGCGGAACGTGAGCTTCTCATGGTCGATCCCCAACAGGTGCAGCACGGTGGCGTGCTGATCGTAGCAATAGACCGGGTTGACGACCGCCTTGTACGACCATTCGTCGCTCTCGCCGTAATGGATACCCCCCTTGATCCCGCCGCCGGCCATCCAGGAAGTGAATGTGAAGGGGTTGTGATCGCGGCCCTTATTTCCCTGGCTGCACGGCATGCGGCCGAACTCGGTGGTCCAGATGACGATCGTGTCGTCCAACAAGCCGCGGGCTTCCAGGTCCTGGATCAAGGCCGCAGCCGGCCGGTCCATGCTCCGGCCCATGTCGCCGTGGTCCTTGGCAATGTCCTCGTGGCTGTCCCAGTTGCGGCGAGGGAAACCGTTGTCGGCCCCGCTCCAGACCTGGACAAACCGCACCCCGCGTTCCAATAGCCGCCGGGCGACCAGGCAGTTGCGTCCGAAATCGGACGTTTCCAGGAAATCGAGTCCATACAATCGCCGTGTGGCCTCCGTCTCCCGCGACACATCGAGTACCTCCGGAGCGCTGAGCTGCAGCCTGGCGGCCAGCTCGTACGAGGCGATGCGGGCGTCGAGCCGCGAATCGCCCTGGCGACCGGCGGCGAGGTGCTCGGCGTTGAGACGCGCGAGCACGTCAAGACCGGCCCGCTCACTCTCGGAGGTAATGAAGTCGGCCCCCGCGGGCGCGAACAGGTCCGCAATCGGGTTCTTGGCGCTGGGTCGGACCAGAGTTCCCTGGTGGGCCGCGGGAAGAAAGCCCGCGCTCCAGTTGCCTGGCCCGTTGGGCGCGAAACCCCGCACGTCCGGCAACACGACGAACGTCGGCAGGTTGTCATTGATGCTTCCCAATCCGTAGGAAACCCAGGCCCCCATGCTCGGAAAGCCGGGCAACACGAATCCGCTGTTCTGCATGAACGTGGCCGGGCCGTGGACGTTCGACTTGGAAACCAGCGAATGGATGAAGGCCATCCGGTCGACACAGGTGGCCAGTTCCGGCACCAGTCCGCTCATCCATTTGCCGCACTGGCCGTATTGTTTCCACTCCCAGGGACTTTTCATGCAGGCCCCCGGCGCGCTTTGGAATAGCTCGACCCTTTCGCCCGGGTCCCAGGGCTGTCCGTGTCGTTTGACGAGCTCGGGCTTGTAATCGAACAAGTCGCATTGGCTGGCGGCGCCGGACATGAAGAGCTGCACGACACGTTTGGCTTTGGCCGGATGGTGCAGGCCTCCGTTGAATTCGGCGGGGCGCGGCGTGGCCGCGATGTCGGCGAGCAGTCCGTTTTCACCCAGCAATTGTGCCAGTGCGATGCCGCCCAGCCCGCCGCCGAGGTGCCAAAGGAAGTCGCGACGGGTGGAGAGGGATTTACACTGAGTCATGTGTATTTTCCTGCGGATCTCAATCCACGAACATGAACTCGTTGCAGTTGAAAATGACGCGGCAAGCGTTGACCAGTCCGAAGCGCGCCGCATACGACGTCAAAAGCTCGCTCTCGATCGGCGTAGGCCGCCGCCCAAGGGCCAACCGGTATGCCGCTTCGATTTGCCCGGCCGACTCGGAGGTCAATCCGGCGACTCGCTCAGCCAGGTGCTGCGACTGCCGCACGCAGAACGGATTGTTGAGCAAGGCCAGCGCTTGTAGCGAAGTGAGTGTCGTGTTCCGCTTGGGCGTGAGGATCGACGGATCGGCGCAGTCGAGGCAGTCCATCAACGGATCGGGCACGCTACGGACGATGAAGCGGTAGACGCTTCGCCTCAGTCCGTTGGGATCGTCGACGTCGAACCGCTCGTAATCGTAGACCGGTGAGTGGTCGTCTTTGAAGAAGAACAGGCGAGCCGACGGGCCACCCATCCGTACGTCGAGCCGCCCGGCGACGAACAACATCGCGTCGCGGACACACTCGGCGTCGAGCCGCCGACGGTTCATCCGCCACAGGTACCGGTTGCCCGAGTCGATTTGCGTCAACGCGGGGACCTCGGCCGACGCCTGTCGATAGACGGCGCTGGTAAGGATCAGCTTGTGCAGCGCCTTGAGCGATTCGCCGTTTTCCAGGAACCAACCGACCAGCCAATCCAGCAGTTCGGGGTGCGTCGGCAGGGCGCCCATCCGGCCGAAATCGTTGGGCGAATCGACGATCCCCTGGCCAAAATGGTACTGCCAAACGCGGTTCACAATCGACCGCCGCACGAGCACGTTGCTTGGATCGGACAACCAACGAGCCAGGGCGGCCCGTCGCTGCCCCTCGCCGCCGGCGTCCGCGAGCTGAAAGTCGGCATCCGGTCCGGAAACGCAAGCCACGCCCCCAGGCGTCATCAATTCACGCGGACTTCGGACGTCACCACGTTGCAGAAGGTGGACGGGACGCGGCGTTCTGGCGGGCGTAGAGCCGCCGGCGGGAATGAACGCATGCGCCGGTGCGTAGACCATCATCGGTTGTGGTAAGGCCGCCAGCTTTCGGCCGAGATCGTCAAGCTGCCGTTCCACCTGGGCAAGCTCGCGACCGACCGCCGGATCGACGGCGGCGAGTGCCAGGATGCGCCGCTGGACCGTAACCTGCTCGATCTCAATTTGTGCCAGCCGCCTGGGCGAGGGGCTGCCTCCGGCGGCCTCGGCCAGTTTTTCGAGGCTGCTGAAGCCGTCGACCAGGTGCTTCATCGCCCACGCCGGAGGGGCTTCGATCGAATCGAGCGATGTCACCTTCGTACCGCCCGCGACGTTGAGATTGTGCGACAGCACAAGCAGTTCTGAAATCGCGAATATCCAATCGTCGGTTCGCTTCCACAGCCTGGTGGCCGTGACGCGGACGTAGCGCCCCATCTTGCCTCCGGCGTCGATTCGGTACGTGACGTCGCCCGGGTGCGGGAAATCAGTGGCGGTTTCATCGGCCAGTACTTGCGATGTCGCAAAACCTGGATCGTCCGAGAGCTCGACCTTGAACCGAGGAGGAAATCCGAAGCCCGGCCCAGGGTGCCCGCCGTACGCCACGTGCGCCGGCACAAGCACCACCTGGTCGATCGCCGGCGACCGGCCCAGATCCACCTGTACCCACTTAATTGCGTCGCGCGTGGGCATGATCTGGCTATGGTAACCAAGCGTGGGGCTGGAGGCGGAGGGTTCGATCGGCAAGGCGACAAGCCGACCATTCAGTTCGGCGAGCTTTCCGTCGAGCTCGGCAATCCGAGGACTGCTAACGCGGTTTACGGCGTCGGTAAGCAGCGTTCGCCTTGCCGCCAACACCTCTCGTTGAGTTTCCAATTCGCGGCGAGCGGCGGCCACGCGCGGGTCGGGGTCGTAGGGTCGCTCGGCACGGTCGACCCCGGCGAACACGGCTTGCATCCGGTAATAATCTTGCTGTTTGATGGGGTCGAACTTGTGGTCATGGCAGCGGGCGCAGTGGGCCGTCAGACTGAGAAATGTCGACGCCGTGCTGGCCACCATGTCGTCGCGGTCGTTGTCGCGGGCAATGTCCTTATCGACCGTCCCCTCGCGCAGCTCGACGTGTCCGACGAAGTCCCAGGGACCGGCCGATATGAAGCCCGTCGCCACGACGCCTCGTGAGTCCAAAGGAAACAGCACGTCGCCCGCAAGCTGCATCTCAACGAACCGCGGATACGGTAAGTCGTCGTTCAAAGCGTCGATGACCCAATCGCGATAGGGCCAGGCGTTGGGCCGGGGCTTGTCTTTGTCGTAACCATGCGATTCGCCGAAGTGGACCACGTCGAGCCAATGCCGCCCCCAGCGCTCGCCGTAACGGGGCGAGGCGAGCAAGCGGTCGACAAGCCGCTCGTATGCATCCGGCGACGTGTCAGCGATGAATTCATCGATCTCCTCGGGCGTTGGCGGCAAGGCGTGCAGGTCGTAGCTCAGGCGGCGAATCAACGTCCGGCGGTCGGCTTCGAACGACGCTACAAGCTGTTGACTCTCGAGTTTGGCGAGAATGAAGGCATCGATGGCCGTGCGGACCCACGCCGATTTCGTCTGGGGAACGGCCGGGTGCGAAAGCGGTACCAGCGACCACCATTTCGCGTCGATCGCGTGCTTGTCCGCAAGCGACAACCCTGTTGGCCATACCGCGCCCGACTCGATCCATCGGCGAATGGCGGCGACTTGTTCGGCCGCCAGGGGCGCCGCCTCCTTGGGCATTTCGGGCTTTTCGCCCGAGACGTATTGGAGCAGCAGGCTTTCGTCGGGCTTGTTTGGCTTAATGACGGCGCCGCTATCCCCGCCGGCCAGCGCCATCACGCCGGTGGCGAGCGACAATCCGCCTTTGGGCTCCGTGCCTTGGTGGCAACGGACACAATGGGCCTCGAATATCGGAGCGATCCGTTCTCTGAAGAAGGCGTCGTCGGCCGCGAGAGCCGGGACCGTGACGGAGTAAACGACGGTCAGCAAGGCCGCACGAGCGCAGTGTGCCCTGCGCGGAGCTCTAGACAATCGGGAGGAGGGGAAAAGGGGAGGAGGGGAAAAGGGGATCATATGGGAGTAGCGAGCAAACCTCGGGATTTCCTTGTTCCCACGCTCCGCGTGGGAATAAGCGTTCGGCCGCTCCGCGGCCCCGCGAACACGACCCGACTCGTTTACCCGACGGGACGCAGAGCGTCGGAGGATACGTTCCAACGCGGAGGCGACGCGCTGCGCGCGTGCCCCGAACAAGTGGCTGCCTTCCGCCTTCTGCCGACTACCGACCGCGTCCTCATCCCTATAGCATATCATATACGATATAGGTAACGCATCAAGCGGACCCCGTGGGGCCCGGTCGCGTCTGTAGGGAACGCCCTCTCCCGGCGCGCCGGGATTCCGGGACGCGGGTGCGGCGTCGTCTGGCAGCACACGCCAGCGCCACGGAGGGCGTTCCCTACAGAGCCTCGCTAAGGCCGTCCTGCCACTGGCCGATCGAGGCCTCGTTAGCGCGGTCCCCATAGTCGGCCCAGAACTCATCCAGTCGCGCATTCTTTACCGCGGAGATTCCGCCCGTGTCGAGGTTGACCGTCTGCGTGCCGCTTTGGACGCCGCTAGCAGTCACGGCCAGCGTGTTGTTTCCCGATGGGCCGTTGACGGTCAGCGAGGTGCCGCCGGTCCCGGTGACGTTGACGGGTCCTGCAAGGCTCCCCAGATCGACCGCTGCCGCCGTGGTTCCGCCTTGGTTTTGCACCGTCACGCCGGCGGCGCTGGTCGAGGTCACGCTCACGCTTGTATTCGCAGTGCCGGTGGCGACGGTCACGCTGGCAATGTTCGCCGGGTAGTTGATCGCCTCGGCGCCGCTGGTGATCTGGGAGCTTGTCGCGCCAATCGAGGCCGCCCCCGTGGCTTGCACGGTGAGCGTGTCGGTGCTCGTGCTCGACGGCTCGATGAAATTGACCGGGGCGGCGAGCGCTCCCAGGTCGACGGTCACGTCGTCCGACCCGGTGCCGCTGTTGATGGTGATGCCTTGCCCGTAACTCGCGGTCACCAGAATCGTGTCGTGGCCGGGCCCGCCGAGGATCGTCGTGTTGGCACCGGGATCGTAGACCGTGTCGTTGCCCGAACCGAGGTGCAGCGTCGTCTGCGCGATGCCCGAATAGTTGATCGTCTCGGTCGCCGGGCTGCCCCAGGTGACCTGCGCGGCGTTCTTGCTGAGGATGTCGTTACCTGTCGTGGCGTAAACGTCCATACTGTCGCCGCCGCCGGCCCCGTTGCCGGCGATCGTTACCGGTCCGGTCAGGCTGCCGAACGTTATGGAATAATTGTTCGGGCTGCCTTCGCCGGTGAGCGTGATGCCGGCCCCGCCGCTGGCGCTCGCGTTGAAGGTATCGCCGTTCCCCAGGCCGAAAGCCAAGACCCTGCGCGGCACGGCGAAGCTGCCGAGCGAGCCGCCGTTGAGCGTGACGGCGACGGTGCCCGACGCGCCCGGCGCGAACGCGAACACGTCGTCGTCGTCGGCATCGCCCACGGCCAAATCATCGCCTTCGACGGCCAAAGTGGACACCTGAACGTTCTGCGTCGTCGGCTGGCTGGTAAGGTACGTCTGGTTCACAGCGGTGACGGTGGCGGCAAAGTCGCCGTCGGCCTGATAAATATGGCTCACCTGGGTGCCGCTGGGCGCCGGGCCGAGGGTTTGGGTCGTGCCGTCGCCCCAATCGATGGTAAACGTGAACCCGGCGGCCTGGTCGGCTACCGAGTCGTCTTCGACATTGAGCGTGAGCGTCTCGGTTTGGCCCGGCACGGCGGCGACCAGGTTCGGCGCGAGGCTCACGACGGGCGTAACGGCGCCGGCTCCCGTGAGCGTGGCCGCGCTTTCGACGATGGTGTCGCTCAAGATGGATCCGCCGAGGAGGAAGCTGCCGGCGTCGAGGGAAATCGTGCCGCTGCCCGCGGCGAGACTGCGGAGGGTCACGGTACACAGCGCGCTCAGGTCCTGATTGCCGTCGTTCGCGGTCGTGTCGGTGGTCAGATTCGTGGCTGCCAACTGCAGCGGCTCGCTTGCGGAGCCCAGAGCGCCGCCGGCGATCAGCGTGACCGCCGCGGCGTTGCCAATGTCGGCCGTGCCGGCCGTGTTCGTGGCCGCTTCCACGATTCCGCCCGTGCCGGAGGTGAGACTGATCGCGCCGCCATTGGCGTCAAGAGCGGTGCCGCTGCCGGAGCCGTCATCGAGAATGATCTCCGCCGTGCCGGCCGTCGATTCGAGCGCGCTTACGGCCGCCCCTGCCGTGCTTACGGGCGTGGCGGTGGAAAACGTGATGTTGCCCGTCTGCGCGCCGTCGCCGAACGTGATGTTTCCGATGGAGCCATTACCGTCCGGCGCGGTGATCAGGCGTGCCAGCTCGGCATTGGTGAGGTTGATGCCGTCGACCGCCGCGTCGTTCGTACCGCCGATGCTCATCGGCCGCGACTCGACCGACGATTCGATGGTCAACTGCGTGGTGGCCGCCACGAGCGGCGCCACCTCGGTGATGGTGTTGTTGCCCGCGTTTTGCACGTAAAGGTTGCCGAAAGCGTCGAACGCCAGGCCCTCGGGCTCATCGAGCCCACTCGAAACGAAGGTGGAGACGCTGCCAAAAGGCGACACCTCGGAGACGGTGTTGTTGCCCGCGTTGGCCACGTAGAGATTGCCGTTGGCGTCGAACGCCAGGCCCTCGGGCCCATCGAGCCCGCTCGCCACGAAGGTGGAGACGCTGCCCGAAGGCGACACTTCGGAGATCGTGTTGTTGATGTAGTTGGCCACGTAGAGGTTGTTGTTGGCGTCGAACGCCAGGCCGTCAGGCCCATCGAGCCCGCTCGTGACGAAGTTGGAGACGCCGCCGGAAGAAGTCACGACGGAGACCGTGTCAGCGGCATAGTTGGCCACGAAGAGCCCGATGTAGGACGATGCTAGGTTGGCGGGGTAGCCACCCGGGTAGTCGACCCCGCCGCTCACGAACGTCGAGACGCTGCCTGAAGGCGCCACTACTTTGGCGATAGTGCCGTTGGCGCTGTTGGCGACGTAGAGGTTGCCGGCGGCGTCGAACGCCAACCCGTCGGGGGAAGCGAGTCCGCTGAGAAGCAGCGTCGAGAAGCTCCCAGAAGGCGTAATCTCCGAGACTTCGTTGAAACGGCCAATGTCCGAGACGGTGGCCACGTAGAGGTTGCCCGCGGCGTCGAACGCCAAGGCCCCACTGCGCCCGCTGACGAACGTGGAGACGCTGCCCGACGGAGTAACTTCCTGGATGATCGAGCCGGTATTGGGATCTTCCCCGGAGACGTAGAGGTTGCCGGCGGCGTCGAACGCCAGAGCGAAGGGCTCATCGAGCCCGCTGACGAAAGTGGAGACGCTGCCCGAAGGCGTCACCTCGTAGATGGCGCCGTTGCCCGCGTCGGCCACGTACAGGTTTCCGGCGGGGTCGAACGCCAGGCCGTACGGCGCGTTGAGCCCGGTGACGAACGTGGAAACGCTGCCCGAAGACGTCACCTCGGAGATGGTGCCGTTGCCTGTATTTGCCACGAACAGGTTTCCGGCTGGGTCGAACGCCAAGCCGTACGGCGCGTTGAGCCCGCTGACGAACGTGGATACGCTGTCGGAAGGCGTAACCTCTGAGATGGTGCCGTCCCCCGAGTCGGCAACGAAAAGGTTGCCGGCGGCGTCGAACGCCATGCCCGCCGGGGAATTGAGCGCGCTGGCGAAGGTCGAGACGCCACCCAAAGACGTAAGTTTGGAGATGGTGCCGTTCCCGCCGTTGGCGACGTAGAGGTTGCCAGCGGCGTCGAACGCCAAGCCATCGGGCCCGTCGAGTCCGCTAGGAACAACGGTGAGAGTGCTGCCCGAGGGCGTAACTTCCGAGATATCATTGCCGTTATAGCCGTTGGAGACATAGAGGTTGCCGGCGGCGTCGAAAGCCAAGGCCCCACTGAGCCCGCTGACGAACGTGGAGACGCTGCCCGACGGCGTAACTTCTGAGATGGTCGAGCCGGTATTGGGATCTTCCCAGGAGACGTAGAGGTTGCCGGCGGCGTCGAACGCCAGCGCGGAGGGCTCATCGAGCCCGCTGACGAAAGTGGAGACGCCGCCCGAGGGCGCAACTTCGGAGATGGTGCCGCTGCCAATGTTGGCCACGTAGAGGTTGCCGGCGGCGTCGAAGGCCAATGCCCCAGGGTCATCGAGCCCGCTTGCGACGAAGGTGGAGATGCCGCCGGACGGCGTAACCTCGGAGACAGTGTTGTTGCCCGCGTTGGCCACGTAGAGGTTGCCCGAGTGGTCGAACGCGATACCTTCGGGATCGTCGAGGCCGCCGCCGGCGAAGATGGAGACGCCGCCCGACGGCGTCACTTTGGAGATGGTGCTGTTGCCGAAATTGGCGACGTAGAGGTCGCCGGCGGCGTCGAGCGCCAGCGCGGAGTCGGCGAACGAGCTGACGAACGTGGAGACACTGCCCGAAGGTGTAACTTCGGAAATGGTGCCATTGCCGTCGTTCGCAACGTAGAGGTTGCCGGCGGCGTCGAATGCCAAGGCCGAGGGCCCATTCAGCCCGCTGCTGACGAACGTGGACGCACTGCCCGAAGGCGTAACCTTGGAAATGGTGCTATTGTCATAGTTGGCCACGTAGAGGTTGCCGGCGGCGTCGACCGCCACGGCCGAGTCGCCGTCGCCATTGAGCGTCGTGTTGCTGGCGAACGTGGAGACGCTGCCGGACGGCGTAACTTGGTAGATATTGGCGCCGCCGTTGGCCACGTAAAGGTTGCCGGCGGCGTCGAACGCCAGCGCGGAGCCGGCGAACGCGCTCACGAACGTGGAGACACTGCCCGAGGGCGTCACCACGGAAATGCCTTCGCTACCGCCGTACCCGGCGTACACGGCGTAGAGATTGCCGGCGGCGTCGAAAGCCAGAGCGGAGGCGTTGAGCCCGCTGACGAACGTGGAGACACTGCCCGAAGGCGTCACTTTGGAGATGGTATTGTTGCCATAGTTGGCCACGTAGAGGTTGCCGGCGGCGTCGAACGCCAGCGCGCCGGGGCCGCTCAGCCCGCCGCTGACAAATGTTGAGACGCTGCC
>DATLQY010000913.1:0-2597 GCA_035534975.1 Pirellulales bacterium | reverse complement strand
GTCTGGCTGCTCCAGCGGGCCAACTTCCTGCGGCTCACCAGGGACGACATCCACGCGGCCCTGGGAGCGACGAGCGACTGGGGGCTGCGGCTGAACGTCAACCTCGACGTCTTCGACCGCCTCGAGGTATTTGCGCGCGGTGACATCGTCGGCCGCCGCGCGCGCAGGCGCTGGCGGAACTTCTACCGCCTGGAACTGGCCGATGTGCCGATCTACCAGCGCCTGGTGGTCATCTTCCGCCTGCGGAGCTACGAAACCATCGACGACCACATCAACGACGAAACCGTCCATATCAAGATCTTCAAGAACATCCCCAAGATGGACCTCGAGATGCTGCTGCCCGGCACGCGGGTGAAGATGAGCCTCGTCGACCAGAGCAAGATTTTTTTTCCCACAGTCTCGGGAGTGGCCATCACCGGCGTCAAAGTGTTCCAGGGCGCGCTGGTTGTGGCCGCGACCGGCGTGTACGGCATGCTTACGTTTCTGGGGCTGGTGGCGGGCACGTTGGGCTACGCCCTCAAGTCGTTCTTCGGCTACCTGCGCACGCAACAGAAGTACCAGTTGAGCCTGACCCGCAGCCTCTACTACCAGAACCTCGACAACAACGCGGGCGTCTTGTTCCGACTGCTCGACGAGGCCGAGGAACAGGAGTGCCGTGAGTCGCTGTTGGCCTATTACTTTCTCTGGCGCCGCGCCGGCGACACCGGCTGGCCGGCCGAGCGGCTCGACGGCGAGATCGAGCGGTTCCTCAGCGAAGAAACGGGCGTCAGCGTCGATTTCGAAGTATCCGACGCCGTCGACAAGCTCCGCCGCATGGGTTTGGTGGAAACGACCGCGGAGGGTTGCCTGCGGGCCGTGCCGATCGACCGGGCCCTGGTACTCTTGGACCAGACCTGGGACAACCTGTTCCGCTTCGACCCGTCGTCGCCCGCGCCTTCCGCCACGCCCGCCCCGCGTGGGATGGCCTTTCCAGGCCGTCCGCGGTTCGAGACGGCGTAGGAACGCGGTCTCACTGGGAGTTTTTGGATACCATCTAAACAACGGCACCCAATCAACACCGCATGCCATGTCCAGCCCTCCTGACGCCACTACGACGCCCGCCAAACCGGCACCGCGCTGGCAGCCGCTCGCGGCCATCGACCGCCGCGTGCTGGGCGTGCTGGTCGAAAAGGCCAAGACCACGCCCGACGTGTACCCGATGACGATCAACGGCATCTGTGCCGGCGCGAACCAGAAGAGCAACCGTCACCCGCCCATGCAACTGGAGGCGGACGACGTGGAAGAGTCACTCGACCGGCTTCGCGGCTTGGGCGCCGTCGGGCTGATCGAGGGGAGCGGACGCGTGACGAAATACCGCCATTACATGTACGACTGGCTCGGCTGCGACAAGGTGGAGCTGGCGGTAATGACCGAGTTGCTTTTGCGTGGCGCGCAGACCGAGGGAGAGCTCCGCGGCCGCGCCGCCCGGATGGAGCCGATCGAGGACCTCACCGCGTTGCGTCCCGTGCTTACCTCGCTCAAGGCGAAACGGCTGGTGCTCGCGCTCAAGCCCGACGGACGCGGACACGTGGTGACGCACGCTCTCTACCAGCCGAACGAAATGGACAAGTTGCGATCCGAGTTTGCCGCCGCCGGAGGTCGTAGCGCGGACAATAGCCCGCAATCGGCGTCGGAGAGTCGGAAAGATGATATAGCCGCGGTTTCGCCTGGCGTCGGCGCCGCGCTGCCCGGTGGGGCGGCCGATTGGCGGCACCTGCACGGTGAAGTGGCGGAGTTGCGCGGCCAGATCGTCGCGTTGCAACAAGCGGTCGACGAGCTCACCGGTGAATTCCACCGCCGCGCCGCCGAACTCGACCGGCTCAAAGACGCGCTCGGCGCGTAGCCCGCAAACTCATCGCAGTTTCGCCGCCCTGACATCCGGGGCACGTTCGCCTTAGCCGATTGCTCCGGTCGTGTCCACGGCGCACGTCTTGCCGTGAACGACTGATGTTCCGTTCTTTCCGCGGACGATGACTTCACGGAATCCCGGCGCGCCGGGACAGCGCGTTCACTACCGCACCCCATGGGACGTTGCTAACCGTAAGGCGGGTCGTTGCTTCCTTTCCCGTCCGCTTAAGGAACCCCCGCCATGCCGTCCACCCGCACCACGGAGCGCTTGATCTGGGTGGCGATTTTCGTCGCCGTCATGTCGATCTTTTTCTGGAAGGCCGACAAAGTCTACCTGCGCCCTCCACTATTTTTCGAGGATGGCCGAGAGCTGTTCGCGTATTACTTCGAACACCGCGAGCCCTCGTCGATCCTGCGGTCATACGCCGGCTACGTTTCGCTCGCGCCCAACATCGTGGGCTACGTCGGCGGATGGTTGCCTGTGCGTTGGATCCCGCGGACGTATTCCTTTTGCGCATTGTTCGCCAACTCGCTGGCATGCGTGCTGTTCTACGCGAAGCGCTTCCGGCCGATCGTACCGTCCGATACGGCGCGCGCGACGATCTGCCTCTTTCTGGCGTTGATGCCGTTAGGTGACGTCGCCGTCTTGACGCTGGCCATGTACATGCTCTGGCCGCTTTTGATCGTCTTGTTCCTGGCGCTTCTCGTCC
>DATLQY010000912.1:0-5060 GCA_035534975.1 Pirellulales bacterium | reverse complement strand
CGGAACAAGCTCACCCATGCTGGTGCCCAACACGCTGGGCGATCTGACTCTGCGGCAGCACCGCTATGGTCACCAGCCGTGGGTCTATCCGTTCGACGCGCGCTTTTGGGACGCACGGCTGTGGACGAACCCGGCCACGAATCTCTCCGGCGGCTTCCTGGGACTGCCGACCATGCGCGAGTGCTCGGCCTACACGGGAACGGCACCTGGCACCGGCCCGCAAAGTACTCCGCCTGCGGGCACGAACGGCAGCAATGGCGTCGCGCGCTGGCCGTTTCCACTGTTTGACCCAAGCAGCGGGCTTGCCCCTTCGACCATGTCGCTTCCGGGGGGCGTCACTTTCGCCGCCGGAACCACCGTCGGCGTGGCTTCGGGCTACTTGTGGGGCCAGCCGGTTCCTTTCAGTTCGGGTATGAGCGTTGTCGCGGGGGCATACACGCCAATTTTCCCATACTATGTGCCTGCGACGGCGACAACTCCAGAGCACGGCCTGCCGCTGATCTATCCTTATCCGACGTCTCCGCCGCCGGGCACGAGCGCGGCCTACTTTCAGCCCCCGCCGACGACGCTACTGCCGCCAGGGACCTGGACCGGCCGGATCAATCTCAGCAACACGGTTCACGGCGGACTGCTCGATCTTTGGTCGAACCCCTATCCGCTCGACCAGCAGGACTACACGCAAGGGCCGCCCACAGGGGCCCTTTACGCCTTTTCGTCGGCTTATCAGCCCACGGGCGTGGTGAACGTGAATGTAAGCACGCGCTACGCCACCGACGTGCTGCTCACGCACGTGCTGTCGTTCGACGTCAAGGCCTGGGATGCGACGGCCCCCACGATTCAGACGACGGCTGCCTTTGGCGGAATTCCGGCCGGCACCTACATGCCGGGCGACCCAGGCTATGTGCAGATCATCAACGCCTGGGCCAGCAATGGCGTCAGCACGTTGCAGGGGTACTTGCAACCTGTCACATCCGGCGGTTCAGGTACGGTCGTCGCGCAGGGGGCCTACGTCGATCTCAATTATCTTGGGCCGGTGGTGCAACCGTATATTGCCGGCGGCAACTATGCGATGGCGCAGGCCCTGGCCGGCGTGTCGACATTCGCCGGTCCCGGCATGGCGCAGTTTGGCACGACGTACAGCACGGGCAGCGGTTTGGGAATGACCTACGACACGGGCTGTTTCGACTACGAGAACGACGGCATCGATCAGAACCTAAACGGGATCATCGACGAGTTCACGAACGGTCTGGACGACAACGGCATCGGCGGCGTCGACGACGCGACCGAGATCGAGGGGCCGATGCCCTATCCTGTGCCGCTGAAGGGCATTCAGATCAAGATTCGCGTCTACGACCCCGACAGCCGGCAAATTCGCGAAGTCACCTTGACGCAGGATTTTCTGTAGGAGTAGGGTGGGACCAGCGAGCTTGCGAGCGCCGGCCCACCAAAGGGTTCGGGGTTCAGGGTTCGGGGTTCAGGGTTCTCAGCCACGGATGGAACACCGATGAAACACCGGTCCGTGTTCGCTCTGTGTTTCATCCTTGGCACCCCTCGAATTTTGGATTTTCGATTGAGCGTTGGTCCGTCGCCAACCCCTAATCACCAACCCCCAGCCCCTTCCGGGCGTACCGTAGGCATCACGCTCCGTCGTGATGGTGCATCGCTCGGCACTCCTTTTTGAACAGAAGGGGACAAAGGAAACGAAGGCTGGGACGTTCTTCCCTTCGTTTCCTTCGCGGCCTTCTGTTCCGACCGCGGGATCGCTGACTTCATCTGTGCCGACCGCCCGGGGCGGGATAGAATAGCGTGAGGCGAACCTCGCCGCCCTTTTGCCGGGATGCGTCGTGGTGGAAGCCCGGCACGGGACAGAATTCAATGTCATCCTTGTCATCCTTGCAGGAACGCCATGAACCTCTCCACAGCGCAAATCGAAGCTATTAAACAGGGTGAGCCGGTCCGCATCGACGCGCCGGAGGTCGGCACCGATTGCTTCGTCGTCCGCGCCGATGTCTTCGAGAGAATCAAGACGCTGCTTTACGATGACGAGCCGTTGTCGCCCGACGAGAAAACCCGGTTGCTTGTCGAGGCAGGACTTCGCGCAGGTTGGGACGACCCCGAAATGGATATCTACAACCGCGAATTGCCGTAGACGATGGCCAACATGAAGCGAGGCGACGTCGTCATCGTCGATTTTCCCTATAGCGACCAGACGGGCAGCAAGCTCCGCCCGGCGCCGGTGGTGCAGGCCGATGCGCTCAACCAAAAACTCGACGACACCATTCTGGCGCTCATCACCAGCAGCAGTCCCTTCACCCCCGGTGGAAGTGCGGCACGAGTGACGATAGAATACCGTTAGGGTTGCTTGCAGGAGATCGACGGTGGCTATGAACACCCAGCCTGTAACCGAAGCGGAGATTCTTGCGGCTATCATTGCTGCAGCGACAAGGAGATTGAGATGACGGCCAGGCTCATCGTCGAGCCGATCGCGCGATATGTCGTGGGAGCCGAAGGGCGCGTCGATCTCGCGGTCTTTCCTTCCTATCATAGCGTCGCCATCGTGAGGCGCGACAACGACTGGCAGTTGCTGCCGGACGGCGCCGGTCGCGCCAGGCCGTGGTCCGAGGACGCCTTCGTCAAAGCCGTCGCATCGCTGGCGACCAAGGCGTGAAGAAACGCGAGGAACGCAGCCGCCGGCTTCGTGCGGTGCAGCGAGAGTATGAAACAGCGGTCGTCGCCATCGCCGGTGCCGTACCCGGTGCGGCTGAAGGGCATTCAGATCAAGATTCGCGTCTACGACCCCGACAGCCGCCCGATTCGCGAAGTCACCATCACGCAAGATTTTCTGTGGCAGTAGGGTGGGACCAGCGAGCTTGCGAGCGCCGGCCCACCAAAGGGTTCAGGGTTCAGGGTTCAGGACTTTGGGTCTTGGGTCTTGGGCGTTGGGTGTTGGGTGCTGGGTGTTTGCCTCGTTCCTGACGCCTGATGCCTGACACCTCGCGCCGCGCGTTTGGTCAGCCACGGATGAACTTCTGCCCGGCATCGTGCTGGAAGCACATCGCGGCCCGGGATAGAATTCAATGTCATCCTCAGCAGGAGCCCGACATGGCGATCCACGCTCAGCCCGTAACCGAAGCCGAGATTTTGGCGGTCGTATTGCGCCGAATGAACCGACGTGGCCGCCGGAGTTGGCCAAGCTTGTGCTCGATTTGCAGTTCACGCCGGAGCAGGTGGCGCACATGCGCGACCTGGCCGAGCGGAACAACGCCGGCGAATTGACCGACGCCGAACGGAGCGACTTGCAAAGCTA
Source organism: Pirellulales bacterium (assembly GCA_035534975.1). GTDB lineage: Bacteria > Planctomycetota > Planctomycetia > Pirellulales > JAICIG01 > DATKSN01. The sequence continues at coordinate 1,753 of DATLQY010000912.1, read as the reverse complement.
CGTGCATGTCGGCAACTTCCTCTCCCTGGCCCATTCCAAAGCCCGGCTCTCGCTTAGACACTCGGACGATCAACCGCAATGAACGCGGCCTTACATTTCGCGTCTACGATCCCGACAGCCGCCAGATTCGCGATGTCACCATCACGCAAGATTTTCTGTAGGAGTAGGGTGGACCAGCGAGCTTGCGAGCGCCGGCCCACCAAAGGGTCCGGGGTTCAGGGTTCGGGGTTCAGGGATTTCAGCCACGGATGGAACACCGATGAAACACCGGTCCGTGTTCAATCCGTGTTTCATCCGTGGCCTTGATTGTCTTTGGTTGTCAGTGGCGGTCAGAATCGGGCCATTTTGGCGGCCAGTCGGGAGCCAATGCCGTGAATCAAGAGTGGCGGCCAGTGGTCGGCAGGAAGGGGCGGAAGAATCTCCGGCAGAGCGGTCGCTCGCAGGGCGGTGCAAACTCGTTGACCGTGGTTTCCCAGCAGGCCCGCCTGGTGGTCTCGTGAAAACTCGCTTGCATCATCTGGGCCGCGCGGGAAACGAGAAGTTGGCGATGTTCTTCTTCCCAAGCGTCGTCTTCAGGAGCGGGCAACTCGGCCAGCCAGCTCTCGTCGACCTCCAGCCGAAATCGACGATTTTGCGCAGGCGGCCGCGGCTACCGCGGCAACTGCTCCTTGGTCGGCTCTTTGACGTGCCGCCAGCCCTCGCCGTTGAGCGCCTTGAGAAAAGCCACCAGGTCGCTTTTGTCTTGTTTCGTGAGCTTCAGCGGCTTGATGCGCTGATCGAGATACTTGTTCTTGATGCCGCCGTCGTCGTAGTGCTCGATCACCTGCTCCAGCGTCTTGAACCGACCGTCGTGCATATAAGGGCCGGTGTGCTCGATCTCGCGCAGGGTCGGCGTCTTGAACGCGCCCCGCTCCTCTTCGCGGCCCGTGACGAGATAACGCCCCAGGTCGGGACCGCGCTTGTCCATGCCGATGCCGATGTTGGCAAACGAGCCGTCGGTGAAGTTGAAGCCGATGTGGCAGGCGTCGCAGGTCGCCTTGTTGTAAAAGACGTCCATGCCGCGGACCTGCGCCTCGCTCATCGCCTTCTTGTCGCCCTCCTGGTAACGGTCGAACGGCGCGTTGCCCGAATAGATCGTCCGCTCGAACGTGGCGATCGCTTTGGCCACCTGGTCGATGTCGAGCTTGTCGCTCTCAAAAACCTTCTTGAAGCGGCGGACGTAGCCGGGCACGGCCTTCAAGCGGGCGACGCTGGCCTCATGCGCCTTGTCGGCCTCTTTTTCCAGCGTCATCTCCAACGGGTTGGCGATCGGGCCTTTGGCCTGCTCTTCCAACGATTCCGCCCGGCCGTCCCAGAATTGCAGCGTGCTGTAGGCCCGGTTGATGACGGTCGGCGCGCTGCGGCCGCCTTTTTGACCCTTGATGCCGATCGACACGGCCTGCCCGTCGGTGAACGCCTTTTCCGGCGCGTGGCAACTTGCACACGAAACGCTCGAGTCGCCGGACAGCCGCTTATCGAAGTAGAGCAACCAGCCCAGCTCGGCTTTGTGTTTCGAGTAAGCGTCGTCTTCCGGCCAAAACACCTTCGGCAGCCCCAGCGGCGGCGTGGGCGGTTTCTCTGGAAAGTCTTGAGCCAAGGCGACGCCCGCCAACAGCAACGTCAGCCAGCAAGCAGAAAGCGAAGTGCGCATCATGGTGCAAATTCCCGAGGTAGTGCGTAGGGTGGGACCAGCGAGCTTGCGAGCGCCGGCCCA
>DATLQY010000911.1:0-3406 GCA_035534975.1 Pirellulales bacterium | reverse complement strand
GTTGCTAAGCATGCGGCGGCTGGCTCAAAATCTCCGGGAAATACGCATGCCCGCCGACCTCGCTAATCGGTTTGTTGCTAACATGACCTTGCTAAACGCGAAAAAACGCGCGCCGATTTTCGACGTCCTTGGGGTGCGAAGAGACACGAATCCTATCGAACCCCCCGCGAGTACCAAGCCAGCGTCTTCCGAAACGATACCGTTTGGGGGTGCCGGTAAAAGTCAACCGGCGAGGTGGCGGCGACTCGGGAGGCCACCACGTCGAGACACGTGCCGCGCGAAGCGCGCATTCATAAATCGTGGTCCACCCGTGGAAGTCCATCTGATTTTCCTGCCTTGTTTTCGCGAGCCGGTTGCATCGAGCCACGCACCAGGCCGACGGTATTTCATCAGTTCCATTGTACCGAGGTGAAAACGGTTGCAAGCGCGCTCGTGAGCCCAAACCAATCGACGGCCCATTGCATCGGCTCGGTTCTTGAGTGCTTCGTAACCGATCCTGAAGCGCCTATGGGCAAGACTTGAAGCGGAAGCAGGCCATGCTGGCCGAGCTGGGCCGAGACCAACTCAAGCAGGTCATCGAGGATTTGGAGCTCGACAGCGTCGATCGCCGCAGCGGCCCCAAGGGGGCCAAACTCGAAAGCCCAGGGTTAAACCCTGGGTATGCGTCAAAGAATCTGCCGTCGTGAGCCCCAACGGGCAACGCCGTTAAGGATTTTTTTCCGTGAAAATGGGGGCATTCGGCAATCTCATGCACCGCTTTTGTGAACCTCGGTGTGACTAAAAACATAGTGAGATCAGAAAACCCTGGAAAACAGGGCGATTTTGTGGGCGGCCGTGACGCCTATTTCATCAAAATCCTTAACGGCGTTGCCCAACGGGGCGACACATGTTACGCGGTGACTGGCCGGTTGCATCGGTTGCCCCTTGAGGGAGCATGCGATTGCACGCATCAATGCTCAACCACCCGCTGAAGCAGCTTCACCTCGTCGGCAGTCAGGTCGAATAGCCGATAGACCCGCTCGTTCACCCCTCACGCAGAGGGGAAAGTATCGACAAGACCCTGGAAAACGGGGCCAAAAATGAGTTGCCAATTGGCAACTCTCCGTCGTCCGGCGAGCCGCGAGTATCGATCCCACAGGCGGCCGAATTGCTGAATGTGGGCCGGCGATCGGTGAGCCGCGCCCGCGAGATTTTGCAACACGGCGATCAAGCGCTGGTCGATGCGGTTGAGGCCGGTGAGGTCAGCGTGACGGAGAGTACGATCGCGAGCGCATCCGCAGCCTGCGTTGGCGCGTTCGCAATCTCGACCCATCATGCGGTCCCTCCTATTTTCGGGAACAGTTCAAGGAGCTCCTCACGCTGATCAACGATCTGGACGGTTTCGTCACACGTCACCTCTATATGCAACCGGAGACCTCTCTATGACCGACGCGCGAGACTGAGGTGTAACGAAAGCGGGCGCTTTGACGGAATCCGAGCGCATTTTTTTGGGAATTATACCCTCCCATGGTTATACCTGACGCGGGTTGGTTCAATAGCACAATGGGCGCCGTGCCGTGGCCGCCTAACTTGTCTGGAAACCAGCGTGAGACCCCAGGGGGCGATCCCTTGACCTCTTTCGCCTCACGGACTGTTTTTGACAGCCCGCGAGGCGATACGAACGAGGCGGCTGGCCGAGACGCGTTGATACCAGCATAATCCGGTAGCGTGAATCACCGGCCGAATCCGATTTCGCCCCCTTTGAGCCATGTCACTTGTCGCTCCATTCCTGATGCTCTCTTGCCAGGTCGGCGCCGAGCACGCGGTGAAGCACGAGCTCGCCCTGCGCTGGCCGACGTTCCGCTTCGCCTACTCGCGGCCCGGCTTCATGACCTTCAAGCTATCGGCCGATCAGAAGCTTTCCGACGACTTCAACCTCGAAAGCGTGTTCGCCCGCAGTTACGCATTTTCGCTCGGCAAGGCCAAAGACGATGATCCGGCGTCGCTCGCCGTGCAGGTGCGCGCGTTGGCCGGCGATCGGCCCTACGAAAAGCTGCACGTATTCCCTCGCGATACGGCGGCGCCGGGTGAACACGGTTACGAGCCGGGCTTGAACCCGGCGGCCGACGAAGCCGAAGCGGCAATCCGCGCCGAGCTGGTCAACGCCGAGCTCGATCCACGGCCGTTGGCCCGCGCGGGGCAACTCGTGCTCGACTGCGTGCTGGTACAGCCGAACGAGTGGTGGATCGGCTACCACCGCGCGCGCGGTTGGGCCTCGCGCCGGCCCGGCGGAATGAGTCGATTCAAGTTGCCCGACGACGTCGTGTCGCGGGCCTATCTGAAGATGGAAGAGGCCCTGCGCTGGTCGAAGCTGCCGGCCCGGCCTGGCGAGCGCGCGGTCGAGATCGGCTGCGCCCCGGGCGGCTCGTGCCAGGCGCTGTTGCGCCGCGGGCTGCTGGTGGCGGGCATCGACCCGGCGGCAATGCACCCCACGCTGGTAGCTCATCCGCGCTTCGTCCACGTCCGCAAGCGCGCGGCCGACGTCCGCCGCCGCGATTTCCGTCAGGTCCGTTGGCTGGTCGCCGACATGAACGTGGCCCCCAGCTACACGCTCGACGCGGCCGAGGCGATCGTCGGCCACCGCCAGGTCAACATTCGCGGGCTATTGCTCACGCTTAAGCTCCTCGACTGGAAGCTGGCCGAGCAGGTGCCCGACTACCTGGCCCGCGTCCGCTCATGGGGTTTCCCGTATGTCCGCGCCCGCCAGTTGCAATACAACCGGCAGGAAGTATGCGTCGCCGCGTTCCGGCGGAAACCCAGGGCAGTGTAGTCGGCGCGTCGGCACAGGGCGATTTTTACCAATCACCCGCCAAAAGCCTACGATTGGTCCGTAGCGTAAAGTAGCAGGCACACTCCGTGTGCCGTCGCTTTCCACCCGCCAACGTCGATTCACTCAAGGTTACGGCACACGGCGCGTGCCTACTACTTTGCCGTGTACCGCGGCCCCGCGCAAGCCGCGTCCCAAGAGTCATCGAGCAAGAATCCTAGGCTTTTTTGGCGGGTGATTGATTTTCTTCTTGTTCGGTGTTCGTGGGTGTGGCCACGATTACCCTTGGCAAAAGCCGGCGAAGCGGCGCCGGGCAGTGCCCAAGAGTTCCACTCTCTCCAATTGCGGCCGGCCCTGGCACGCCCGCGATTCAAGAAAAATCCGAGCGGGCGCTTGACACCGCCTCTGCATGGCAATATATTGCCATCTGGCAATTCAATCACACGTGGCTGGAGGTTTTCTTCATGGCCAAACGCAAGGGACCGCGTGAACTGGGGCGGCGCGAACGGCAGATCATGGACGCCGTTCATCAGCTTGGCGAGGGTTCGGTCGCCGAGGTGCTGGCGCGCTTGCCTTCTCCGCCGAGTTATTCGTCGGTCA
>DATLQY010000910.1:0-9077 GCA_035534975.1 Pirellulales bacterium | reverse complement strand
TGCTCGGACTGTCACCGGACGAATATGGTCACTGACCTCGCCGGGAAATCGCCAACAAATCACCCTCGGGACTCGCGGAACGTAGGTTCGTAAGGATCCCAAGAAGGCAATTCGTTGGTATCGAGTGGCCGCTCGAGCCGGCGTGGCGGAGGCACAATTCAATCTGGGCGCATGCTATGCGTGTGGGATCGGCGTCGGCCGGAACGCGCGGGTCGCCGCGAAATGGTACCGTACAGCCGCGGAGTTGGGCGACGTCGATGCGGAATTCAACATGGGATGCCTTTACCATGACGGTGGCGGCATGAAGAAGAACATGCACGAAGAATTGCGTTGGTATCGCCGTGCGGCGCGCCATGGCCATCCGCAAGCGCAATTCAACCTTGGTCTTCACTACGCGATGGGGTCAGGCGTCGCCCGCAATGTTCGCAGCGCGGTCATGTGGTATCGCAAGGCGGCAGATTTGGGCGACGCCTGGGCCCAGTGCAACCTTGGAGTCATGTATGAGGAAGGCAATGGTGTTCGAAAGGACATCAGGACCGCGCTCGCCTGGTACCGCAAGGCGGCGGCGCAAGGCGATGCGATCGCGGCTAATAACCTGGGAATATGTCATGAGTGTGGGACCGGTGTCGCCCGGAACGCGCGAGTTGCCGCGAAATGGTACCATCGCGCCGCGAAATCGGGGAACGTCCATGCGGAATACAACTTGGGGTGCCTTTACGATAACGGCGTCGAAATGAAGAAGAACGTGCGCGAAGCAGCGCGTTGGTATCGCCGCGCGGCGCGCCACGGCGATTCGGACGCGCAGTTCAACCTTGCCCTTTGCTACCACGACGGGTCGGGCGTCGCCCGCAATGCTCGCAGCGCGGTCATGTGGTATCGCAAGGCGGCAAGTTTGGGTCACGCTTGGGCCCAGTGCAACCTTGGAGTCATGTATGAGCATGGCGAAGGTGTTCGAAAGGACGTCAGGACCGCGCTCGCCTGGTACCGCAAGGCGGCGGCGCAGGGAGACTCGCTCGCCGCGCGGAATGTCGCGAGTATTGAATCAAAGGACGGCAAGCGTTGAGTCCATGGCACCTGCCCTCGCTGTTCTGCACATCTTTTGGCCGCTGGTGGCGAATTGGAAGTGTTCGGTGATTACGGTTTTCTTCGTACGAGGCCAGGGGCTTGCCCCCTGGAGTTTCACGTTGATCTCTAGCCTCCCAGCCGGCTGCACCGGCCAATGTCGGAAAGAAACATGTGGCCACTGGTGTCGAGGCCGTAGGGTGGGCACCGCCCACCATGATTCGATCTTGATACGATGCTGGTGGGCAGTGCCCACCCTACAAGACTTCACAGCCACGGGGACGCTGAGCGTCCGCAAAGGCGTACCCACGCAGAGCGTGGGAACGAGAGAATCTCATGCATAACTACGACAACCCTTTCTCCCTGAACCGCCGCGCCTTCCTCGGCCGTTACGCCGGCTGCTTGGGCATGCTGGCCCTGGCCGACCTGTTGGGCGATACAATCGCGGCCGGCGAACCACAGGCGGGCGCGCCGCGGCGCGTCGCCACGGCCAAGAGCGTGATTTGCTTGTTTCAACATGGCGGTCCGAGCCAGATGGACTTATTCGACGCCAAGCCGGAGTTGACCCGCCGGCACGGCGAACCCTACCCAGGCGAACTGGAAATCCACTTCGACAAACAGAAGGGAAACCTGCTGGCCTCGCCATTCAAGTTCGCGCCCCGCGGCCAGTCGGGGATCGAGCTGTCGGAAATTCTGCCGCACACCGCCGAGGTCGTCGACGACCTGACGCTGGTCCGTTCGATGACCACCGAGAGTGTCGATCACGAGGCGGCCTTGCGGCTGATCCACACCGGAAAACTTCAGGCCGGGCGACCGGCCTGGGGCTCGTGGGTCACCTACGCCTTGGGGTCCGAGAGCCGCGACCTCCCCAGCTACGTCGTGCTGGCCGACCCGGGCGGACTACCGGTGGACGGCGTGCGCAACTGGTCGAGCGGCTGGCTGCCGGCCGTTTATCAGGGCACGCCCTTCCGTTCGGGCGATTCGCCCGTCCTGAACCTCGTCTCTCCGCCAGGCGTGACCGCGGCCGCGCGCCGGGAGCAACTGCGATTTCTCGACGAGTTGAACCGGTCGCACCAGGCAAGGCACTCCGACAGCTCGGAACTGACCGCGCGGATCGCCAATTTCGAGACGGCGGCGCGCATGCAGACCGCCGTGCCGGGCGTGCTCGACTTCACGGGCGAGACCGACGCGACGCGAAAGCTCTATGGCCTCGACAACCCTGCCACGCATGAATATGGCGCGCGGTGCCTGTTGGCGCGGCGGCTGGTCGAGCGCGGCGTGCGCTTCGTGCAGGTGTTTCTTGGCGGACAGCCCTGGGACACGCACAGCAAGAACGCCGAGAGCCTCAAGGGGCTTTGCGCGCGGACCGATCAACCAAGCGCCGCGTTGGTGAAGGACCTCAAGCAGCGCGGCCTGTTGGAATCGACCGTCGTGCTCTGGACCGGCGAATTCGGCCGCTTGCCCGTCTCGCAGGGACCCGACGGCCGCGACCACAACCGCCACGCATTCTCGCTCTGGCTGGCCGGCGGCGGTTTCAAGGCCGGCTACTCTCACGGCCAAACCGACCCGTTCGGCTACGCCGCGGTCGAGCGCGTCGTCACGGTCCACGATCTGCATGCCACGCTGTTGGCCGCGTTGGGGCTCGATCATGCCCGGCTCACCTATCCGCACGAGGGCCGCAACGACAGCCTGACCGACGTCGAAGTCTCGCACGCGCGGGTGGCGACGGACCTTCTGGCGTAGAACGGAATTCATTCCGTTTGCGCCCCGAACTCGAGCCAAACGAAATGAATACCGTTCCACGGGCAAGTTCGCTCGATCGGGGGGGGGAACGGCACTCCACCACAGGCCCGGAGCCGTTATAATGAGGAGCGCGCCGTTTGCTCCTTGGAAGCGAGGGACCTCATGAGTGTTACGATTAACCTCCCAGCGGAATTGGAAAGGTCCGTTCGGCAGCACGCCGCGCGTACCGGGCAGGACGTGAGTGAGTTCGTTCTTCAGGCGGTCAAGGAGAAGGTCGCCAAGGCATGCAGCTTCGACGAGGTTTGCGCTCCTTTCGCCGAGGCGGTGGCGGCGAGCGGCGTTAGTGATCGGGAGTTCGATCATTTTTTCGAGCAGGTTCGTGACGAGGTTTGGCATGAGAAAGAGGGAAGCGGTGCATGAAACCTCGAGCGGTCTTTGGCTGCACGATGTTCTTGCAAGGGGACGCGCGCCCCGCTGGCCCTGCCCGGGCCTGTTTTCACATGGTCGCGCGGTGCGTGCTGCGCGGGGCACCCCGTTGGCAGCCGCCGCCGTGCTGCTCGCCCTCGGCGGGTCGTTGGCCGCGGCGCGGTTCGACGACGAAAAGACGGCGGCGGAGCCGCCCGCCCATGAAGCGGCGGTCCCAGAAAACGACTCGCCCACGAAGGGTCCGGCGGAAACGGACGATGCGGACCTCGCGCGCCGGTCGCGAGCATGGTACATTCTCGGCCAGAGCGACGCCGACTCGCTATGGTTCGGCCTGGCGCCGCGGCTGGGCAAGGCGATCGTACCGTCACGCCGATCGGGCCCGGCGTGGCAGGGCGTCGAAGGCGGCGGCAGCGTCGAGCTCGATATTGATTTTCAAGGCGAGGTGGATGGTGAGATCTTCGTCGGCTTTTTCGCCGATCCTCGCTGGTGGTTCGCCGATCCGGCGCAGGTCCGCCGGTTTCCCAAGGCGGGCCGTTACACAGTGGACCGATTGCCGCCGGGCAAGTTTCATGTGGCGGCCATGAAGGGCGACCCAATCCACCCCAAGGCGTTGGGCGTGCATCGCTCGTGGCCCGAGCCGATCGAGATCCGCGCCAACCAGTCGACGCGGGTCGAGTTGCGCGTTTCCGAGAAATTCCGCTTCTCATCGCGCCAAACGAGCGCGCCAGAGAAGCTTGATCCAACACGGTTGATCACAGTCCGCACCTTCGACGCGGAGGGGAACGTTTTGCCGTTCTCCAGCGTGACACTGGCCTCATTTCGCCGCGACGCCCCCGCGAAGATCGACCGCTTTTTCGAACTGACCAGCGACGACAAGGGGTACGCCTACTGCGACCAGATCGATGGCAGGTTCAAGCTGATGACCAGTCGTTTCGACACGGTGCCGGAGCAGTTCGCCAACCTGGGCGAATTCAAAGAGCTCGCGGGAGTGTTCGATGCCCAGGATCGGCCCGTCGTCACCGTCACCTGGGAGCCGTACCCGACCGGCAGGGGCGAGATTTCGGGCCGCGTCCACGACCAGAACGGCCGCCCGCTGACGGAGTATTTCCTCACGCTCACGTACCAGGAGGGCGACCCGCGTCGTGCGGGCCATACCTATTCGCACTGGTTGCACCTTCCGGTGACCGACGCCGAGGGCCGTTTCCAGGTCAACGGGCTCGCGCCCGGCGTCTACAAGGTCAGGGTCCGGCACTTCGATTATCCGACGCACGCTTGGTCGTTCGACGGGCCGGAAGTGACTGTGCCCGAGCAGCCCGACGCGACGGCCGAGATTGACGTGGAGGTCGAGGCCAAGGAGCTGCGCTACGGCCGCGCGGTGTTCAACGACGGCACGCCGGTCGCTCATGGCGGTTATATCGCCTGGTTCAAGCGGCACGATGCGGACCGTCGCGGCACAGGTTTTTCGCTGGGCACCGCGCGCGACGGCTCGTTCCGCGTGGCCCTATCGCGCGCAGAGCGGGAACAGCTTGCCGCGAATTCGAAGGGGTCGATCGAGGTTTATGACTACGGAAAGCAGGGCGACCGGCTGAAGGTCGAGATCCCGTTCGACGACTTATCGGCCGATCGCGAGCGCCCGATGAAAGTCGTCCTGCCCGGCACGGACGACGCGGCGGATGAAATACCGATGGGCGGGGACAACGAAAAGGACGGTGCGGCCCCGCGGGGCGATTCCGATCAAGTATCCGACTCGCCACGCCCTCGGGCACGCGACTTTGAGTTGGTCGACGTGACGGGGCGGACCCACAAGCTGTCGGACTATCGCGGCCGGGTCGTGTGGATGAATTTCTTCGGCACGTCGCGCGAACCGTGCGCCGCGGAATGGCCAAAGCTCGTTGAACTGCACAAGCGGCATGCCGAGGCCGGGCTTGTGGTACTGGCCGTCTCCGAAGGGGAACAGGCCGAAACGGTCGAAGCCTTCGCGAGCCGCCGCGAAGCGCCCTTCAGCGTGCTCGTCGACGCCGACCGGCAGGCCGCCCGACAGTTTTCCGACGATATAAGAGATCTGCCGCTGCCCACGAACGTGCTCGTCGACCGCAACGGCCGCGTTGCCATGACCAGTATGGGCTTCACCGAAGCGGAGTTCGCCAGGCTGACCGCGACGCTCGATGAGTTGCTTTCAGAGAAAAGAACTGCCCCCGCCGACGCGGCTGTGGACGGCAAACCGCCTGTGGAGGACCGTGCGCCCCGAGACGGCGCCATAAAGGTTCATCCACGATTCGTTCAAACCAACCACATGCTGTGCTTGGCGGTGTCGGACGACGGCGCGCTCTTGGCGGGGGGCGGCTTCGACTCGGCGGTTCGAATTTGGAACCTGCCCGGCGGCGAGCTCCGTCGCCGCCTGGCCATTGGCGGCACGGTCCGTTCGCTCGCCTTTGCCCCGCGAAGCACGCTTGTCGCCGCGGTTGAGGACCACGGCAAGATACGAATCTGGGACGCGGCGACGGGCGAGCTGAAACGGACGATTCAGGGACTCCAACCCACCCTCGACTCGGTCACCTTTTCACCAAATGGCCGACGCGTGGCTACTTGCAGTAATTCGATGCCGGCAAAGGGACAATGGACGGGCGAGGTGCTTGTCTTTGACGTGGCGTCGGGCGAGCTGATTCGAACGGTCGAAACGCCGGCCAACGGCTATTATCGCGGAGTGGCCTTTTCGCCCGACGGCACGCTGTTGGCGGCGGCTTTTGACTCCATCGAAGGCGACGTATCCACCACCGGAGTAAAACTCTGGGACACCACGTCATGGGAATTACGGCGGACGCTGCTGCGCCGGCGCGGCGGATCGACGTCGGTCGCCTTCTCGCCCGATGGGCGGCTCGTCGCCAACGGCGGCGGTTACGTCATTAAGAAAGATGGTCGGCCGGCGTTCGGCGAGGCGATGGTTTGGAACGTCGAGACCGGCGTCGTCGAACACACGCTACGGGTCCCCCTTCGGGACGCGGCACAAGCCGGCGCGCAGGACCGGGGCAGCGGTTATGTATGGGTTGTCTTCGCGGCCGACGGCAAGGCCCTGTTCGGAACTTGCTTTGTGGGACGCTCCCTTGGCTGGGACTTGCGCAGCGGGCTGCCGTTGTGGAGTGACGATGGCGCGCCTTTTTGCGAAGCCGCGCCCGCCGTCACGCCCAACGGCCACTTCGTAGCCATCAGCGACAGGGAAACCGTCCGGCTGCTGGATGCCACGAACGGCGAGACCGTGCGTGTTCTCATGCGCAAGGGCGCGCGGTAGGGTGGTGTTGGGTGCGCAGAATCGGGAGTCGGAAGACGTCGGACGTTATCCTGTTCTCGCTCCGCCACGACGGAGCTTGCCTACAGTTGCAATAGTGTACGCGATTTGATGAAAACCCCGTAAAAACGGTGGTTTCATGGGCTTTTCGTGCATTTTCGGCCGTTCACTACGAATGTGCCGAAATGTGCCGAAATGGGTGCTTGCGGGTGTCATGACACCCGCTGTTTTCGTCGTCCCGATGCCGCCGGCGCCGTCGATCTGGGCTGCCGCCAAGGGCGACGTCACAGCGAGCCATAGTGGCAGGCTTCCTCGGCGCCCAGCTCGCCCGCAGCCGGGCTTGGGCGACCCGAACCGGCTCCTGGCGCTATGGGCCGTCGAGGGGTTCGCCGCGGGGAAAATCGATCGTCGTCGCCTGACCGACGCTGCCAACACGCGACGCGCGGGGATCGAGGCTAAGGCCACGACCGAGCGGATAGCCCACGGGCCACAGCCCATTGATCCGACAATTCGGCAGCGCTTGCCGGAATTGCGCCAGCGCAGCGTCTGTGACTTGGGAACGTTTGAGCCAAAGCCATTCCAGCCTCGTCAGCACTTGCAGCTGCGCCAGCCCAGTGTCCGTGACTTGAGTGCGGGAGAACGAAAGCCGTCGCAGACTCGCCAGCCCTTGCAAGTGGGCCATCCCAGCGTCCGTGACTGGTGTGCCATCGAGATGTAGCTCTTGCAGTCCCGTCAGCCCTTGCAGGTGCGCCAGCCCAGCGTCCGAGACTTGAGTTCCACCGAGATCAAGCACTTGCAACGCTGTCAGCCCGTCCAGATGTGCCAGCCCAACGCCGGTGACTTGGGTGCTGCTGAGATTAAGTGATTTCAGTCCCGACAGCCCTTGCAGGTGCGGCAGCCCAGCATCCGTGACCTGAGTGCCATCAAGATGAAGCACTTGCAGCCCTGTCAGCCCGCGCAGGTGGGCGAGCCCGGCGTCCGTGACTTGAGTGTCGCTGAGATAAAGGCGAAGATATTGCAACCCTGGCAGCCGATGCAGGTACGCCAGCCCAGCGTCCGTGATCTCAGGCCCGCCGAGCCGGAGCTCTTGCAGCCCCGTCAAGTCTTGCAGGCGGGCCAGCCCGGCGTCCGTGAGGTCGAAAGTGCTCCAAAAATCAACATATCTCACCTCATCAAAGTAATCCCGCGGCAGCCGGCTTCGCAGGAATCGCCTGGGGAACGCCTCGGTCGCGTTCTGGTCGGGCTTCACGTAATAGACCCTTCCGCCGAGGGCTTCAATGGCGGCCACAGCATCCCGCTGCCGATGAGCCCGATTCACCACGACCGACAGCGACACGCAGAGCACGGTCACGACGACAAACATCGTCGCCAGGCTGAACTGCGCCCAGCGGCGCTTCGGCGTCAGCAGGGCAACGAGCTTGGCGAGGGGCTTGGCCATTTCCACCAGCATGACGCGCCGGCGGGCGGGGGGCAAGCGGGAGACCACCAGCTCCCCCCAGCCCCGCGGCCGGACTCGACTCGGGCTACGCTTAGCCGACCCGAAATCGAATCACGGCCTTGGCTGCCGTCGGCGCCGCGGGCCCAAGCGGTCTCCCGGCTGGCGTCGTGTCGGCCGTCGCGAGATTCGTCCACTGGGTAAGCGATCGTTGCCGCCCGGCCGACGAGGAGGAAGGATGTTGCAATTCGGCAATCCCTGCTGGAAGTGTGCCAGCCCAACGTCCGTGACTTGAGTGTTGTAGAGAAAAAGTGTTTTCAGGCCCGTCAACCCTTGCAGGTGGGCCAACCCAGCGTCCGTGACCTGAGTGCCACCGAGATAAAGCGCTTGCAGCCCTGTCAGCCCTTGCAGGTGCGCCAGGCCGGCGTCTGTGACTTGAGTGCCCCTGAGATCAAGCCATACCAGCCGCGTCAGCTCTTGCAGGTGCGCCAGCCCCGCGTCCGTGACTTGAGTGTCGCGGAGACCAAGCGATTCCAATGCCGTCATCCCTTGCAGGTGGGCCATGCCGGCGTCCGTGACTTGAGTGCGCTCGAGATCAAGTGCTTCGAGCGCCGTCAGCCCTTGCAGGTACGCCACCCCCGCGTCGGTGACTTGCGTACGACCGAGAATAAGCTTTTCCAGCGCCGTCAGGCCTTGCAGGTGGGCCAGCCCGGCGCCCGTGATTTGGTTGCCGCTGAGCCAAAGCTCTTTCAGACCCGTCAGCCCTTGCAGGTGCACAAGCCCTGCGTCCGTGATTTGAGTCGCGCCAAGAGTAAGCACTTGCAGCCGCGTCAGCCGTCGCAGGTGGGCCAGGCCGGCGTCGGTGACCCGAGTGCCATCGAGCATAAGATATTTAAGCCCGGTCAGCCCTTGCAGGTGCGCCACGCCAGCGTCCGTGACGTGAGTGGCACCGAGATGAAGCAGTTGCAGCCGCTTCAGCCCTTGCATGTGGGCCAGGTCAGCGTCGGCGACCTGGCTGTTGTAGAGATGAACCTGTCGCACGTTATACTTCACGCGGCCGAAAATGAGACATTTGGCTTGATGCCAACGATGGGCCGCTTCGCGGCCACGGCTCGGCATGGCCCTACT